>NZ_JAWOUB010000015.1:0-113998 GCF_033339195.1 Vibrio sp. 811 | reverse complement strand
ATCGATGATTGGTGCATCATCCGTGATCGTGACTGGAATGGTTGCCGTGGTCGTATCACCATCAAAATCGGTGGCAACAATTGGGAAATCAATCGTCAGGCTATCGCTGTTGGCGGCATGATCAATCGGGCCTTGCAGCGTAAAGTCGTACGTACCATCTGTTGCGACATTCAACGTGAAGACAGGATTACCGTCAGCGGTCGCAACATAGGTAAAGCTGCCGTCGCCATTCGCGGTTTCCACCAAGGTAATCGCCTCACCTTGAGAGGTTAGCCCCGCAACAGGATCAGCGGTTGAATCCAGTTGATAGCTCACCACTCGGTCAGAGCCTTGTGTGGTAGTAAACGCGCCTTCAACGAACAGATCGCCGCCAGGGTCGGAACCCACACCGGTAAGGTCATCTTCATCGACACTTAACGCATCCACCGCTGTGATGGTCGGTACATCATCAACAATCGTGACTGGAATGGTTTCCGTAACGGTATCGCCATCAAAGTCGGTTGCGATAATTGGGAAGTTCAGTGTCAGTTCGTCACTATCAACCGCGTGATCAATTGGCCCTTCAAGTGTGAAGTTGTAAGAGCCATCAGTATTCACTGTCAGCGTAAAGACCGCTTCAGAGCCCGCGGTTGCTTCGTAGGTAAAGCTGCCATCACCGTTTGCAGTTTCAGTTAATGTGACCGCCACACCTTGCGAGGTTAAACCGTCAACCGGTGTTGAAGAAGCATCTAACTGGTAGCTCACCACTCGGTCTGAACCTTGTGTGGTGGTGAAGTTACCATCAATAGAAATCGGGTTGCTTTGGTCTGAGCCAATTGACGCTAGATCATCTTCATCAACCGTAATGGAATCCACGTCAGTAATAACTGGCTTATCGTCTACGATCGTCACTGGGATAGTGGCATTTGTGGTGTCGCCATCAAAGTCGGTCGCGATGATTGGGAAGTTGAGTGTCAGCTCATCGCTATCTACCGCGTGGTCGATTGGACCTTCAAGCGTGAAGTTGTAAGAGCCATCGGTATTCACAGTTAACGTAAAGACCGCTTCAGAGCCCGCTGTCGCCTCGTAAGTAAAGCTGCCATCGCCATTTGCGGTTTCCGTCAGTGTGACTGCCACGCCTTGTGATGTAAGGCCGTCAACTGGTGTTGCAGACGCGTCAAGCTGATAGCTCACTACTCGGTCCGAGCCTTGTGTCGTGGTAAAGTTGCCATCGATTGAAATCGGGTCAGTTTGATCTGAGCCAATCGTGCCTAGGTCATCTTCATCAACGGTAATCGCATCGACATCGGTAATGGTCGGCTTATCATCCACAATAGTAACAGGCAATACGATTTGGCTTGTGTCACCATCGAAATCGGTAGCAATAACGCTAAAATCAAGGGTTAAGCTGTCGCTATTTGACGCATGGTCGATTGGACCTTGCAGCTCAAAACTGTACGAGCCATCAGTATTCAAAATTAATGTGAAAACTGCACTGCCATTTGCCGTTGCGCTGTAGGTGTAACTGCCGTCTGCATTTTGCGTTTCGGCAATGGAGACGGTTTGCCCTTGAGATTGCAGGCCATTTAAAGGATCAGCGTTTACATCCAACTGATACTGTACGACGCCATCAGAGCCCTGAGTCGTCGTGAACTGCCCTTCAACCAGTGTTGGTTGTGATTGGTCAGAGCCTACCGAACTTAAGTCATCTTCATCGACGGTAAGAGCGACAACGTCATTAATGGTTGGCACATCATCAGCAATGGTAACTGGTAGAACAAGTGAGCTGGTATCACCGTCAAAGTCCGTTGCGACAATAATGAAGTCTAGCGTTAAGCTATCGCTACCCACAGCATGATCGATTGGACCTTCAAGGGTAAATGAATAAGAACCGTCAGGGTTCACTTGTAAGGTGAAGATAGCGTCCCCTTCTGCCGTTGCAGAATAGGTAAAGCTGCCATCTGAGTTGGTTGTTTCCGTCAGAGAGATAGATCGACCCTGTGATTCTAACCCATTGAGTGGATCAGTGCCGCTCTCTAATTGATAACTTACAACACGGTCTGAGCCCTGAGTCGTCGTGAAGCTACCTTGCGCGAACACAGAGTCGCTTTGATCGGAGCCAATGCTTGATAAATCGTCTTCATCTACGGCTAGCGCATCAACGCCATCAATCGAAGGAACGTCATCTTGAACTTGAATGACAATTTGCGCAGCTTCTGGTGTGTTCGAACCTTCGGTAATAGAGGAGCGGTCACCATCCGCATCTACCGCGTAAACTGGCAGTGAGAAAGTGAGCGAGTCATCGTTAGCACCCGTATGGTCAAGTTGTTCATACAAGTTGAATTGGTATTCGCCCAATGCAGGTGCATCAATCGCCACATCAAATACGGTAATACGCATACCATCCAGCTCGATGAAGCCTTCGTAAGTACGTACGCCGTTACTCTCGGACGCTAGTTCTAGTTGAACAACCTGCCCTTGAGATTGGAGTTCTCCACCAACATTGAACTCTGTAGGTTCCAACTCATAGTGATCAATGATGTCACTTCCGACCGCTGTCGTGATCGACCCAGTACCACTTGTTACTGCCGCGCCTTCCTGTGAACCTTGGTCAACCCCCGCCTCGTCTAAAGACAAGCCCGTCACGTTCTCAATCACTGGATTATCGCCATCGAGGATGGTCATCGTAAAGGTGTTGCTTGCCGTATCTTGGTCGAAATCGACGATTGTGGTTGGCAAAGAGAGCTCAATCGTATCTTCACCGTTTGTTTGTTCTAACGGCTTAAATTGCTCAAATTGGTAGGTACCATCAGTATTCAAACTGATGGTTAAGACGGTTTCATTCGAGCCCGCAATGGACAAGGTGATAGTACTGCCGTCTTCAGAGAGTACCGCTTCTGTCGCCTGATTATCACTCAGTAGGCCATCGAACTGACTAAGTCCTTCTTGATTAAACGTGACCGTTGCCAATTGATCACTACCAATATCAACAAAAGTGCCAGTAATTGGTGTAGAAGAAGATTCAACGTTTTCAAAAGTAACGTTCTGCGGCGCAGGATCATCGCCATCAATAACGGTTGTCGTAAAATCGATAGGCGCTTGAATGCTATTACCACCAATATCTGCGCCTGTAATGTCAAAAGCGATATTGATTTGATCACCGACGATAGATACTTGGCCATCAGCGATGGACGCCACATGGTCAATACCCTGGCTAATCGTGGTAACGACCTCTAACTCTAAATCACGGCCTAAAGATGTCGCTTCGATCTCGATACGAAGCACTTCGTTACCACCTTGAGTGCCGATAATGGCATTTTGCGCTTCGTCGTAAACGAACGCTACTGGCTGACCACCAGAGGTAATGTCACTATTTAACTCGGTTAACAAAGACTCTAATGAGGACGTTTCAGGTACAAATGAAGCAGTATCAAGTGCGAGATCCCCTGCTTCAACCAGCACACTAGAAGAAATGGTTTGCGGGTAGCTAGATAGAGAAATTGAGCCTTCTGTTACGCTAGATTGCAGTGACTGCCCACCATCAGCAAAGATCGTGACATTCAAACCGTCATCTTCGTCGCGATCATCTTCTCCGCTGCGAGTCGCAGACGTTTCAAAAAAAGTAGACGCGAGTACTTCCGGGTTATTATATTCAACCGTCACGTAGCCAGCATTAGCCGAGCCTTCAGCACCTGCGCCAGCAGCTGTTGCTTCTAAGATAGCGGTAGGGTCAGCTCCGTCTAAAATAGCTTGCTGGATAGCGGCAATATCGTTGGCGTCGAAGTCAGCACTTCCAATAGCCGTTGGGTCAAAAGTCACCAAGCCATTAACTGGAGATTGTACCAATACTGGTTCTAGTGTTTCAGAAGAAGGCACAGGAAGACAAGCAACACAATTTGCATCGACCAGATAAAGCTCATTATTTATCTGTACGTCGAGAGAAGCATTATTTTCTGTGATAATAATCTCGCCAGGTCTTAACTCATCCCCCGCTTTTATGACCTTAACGTTTCCATCCAGGCCCAAAACCAAAACTTCACCTTTGACAGCATTTACAATCGCGCTCTGCGGTACCGTGTGCGTACTCATCTGACCTCCGCTAATGGCTTACGTTTCCCATTAACCTTTTTAGATAATTTCTTATTAATTTAGTGCGGCATACTGCACACCTTTATGCGATTAAACTAAGTATTGAATCATTAAACAATCGATAAATACCCTACTACCGAGCAACATAAGTAAAACTTACTCGTAGTCACAGAAATGTGACACATGTGCTGACGCGTAGATATCGAATAATTATATGAAATTGATACCTTATTCTAATTAAGTGTAGTTGTTTTAAGAAAAGAAGAAAGATGAAATCATTCAGCTAAACGCCAGACTGCCGGTTGCGATCAATGATGGAAGAAAAGCAATGAGAATATTGTATACACCGGAGCGTGATGACAGCTTAATCAATATCGGTGACGAAAAAAACGTAACGATTAAATATTGAACAACATAAATTGTAGGACAAAATGCAACGATAAAAATGTGGCTTACGATATGAATCCCCGCACACCACGAGTTCGGTTTTGTTCTGATATACAGCAAAAAAAACACGACCAAGCTAATAATAAAATACATAAACACAGCACTTGAAAATAATTATCATTTTCAATCATATGTAAATATTCCCTTACTTTCAATGGTGTTTGAGCTATTAATGTCATCGTTATTATCAATCAACACAATAAGTAAAATTATCAGTAATTCCAGTCCTAAACGTTTGCGTAATCGCTAACCTTCTCTTAACCTTGATTTGAGGCTTTTATCACGGTTTTTCCATTGATATAGTGCGTCCATACAACAAAAAAGACCATTCGAGGCATGGAGCTTCCTCATTAATCTCAAGATGAGAAGAATTGGTACCGACAAAATTCGGCAGATTTTAAGAGGGTCAAAAAAATGGACATGAATATGGTTGAGATTTTAGGTTATGCAGCTTCAATCATGGTCGCTATTTCGCTAACTATGAAAGATATTGTTAAGCTTCGTATCCTTAACTTTATTGGTTGTGCGCTATTTACTGCTTACGGACTAATGATTGATTCTTGGCCTGTAGTACTAACTAACGGTTTTATTGCTTGCGTTAACATCTACTTCCTAGCAAAAATGCAGCAGGAAAAAAAAAGCCTAGAGCCTGAGAAAGCGCAATAGCATTCAAACAATAAAAGCCCGCAAATCATAAGATTGCGGGCTTTTGCTTTTAATATTCCATTTCTATCACAGCATCCCTAAACGAGCGCTAACGAACCCAGCTAAGTGCTAATGTTTCTCGACGAGAAAACATATCCATATGCGATGAAATGATCGCCTTAACCGTATTCAGTTTCTCTTCTGAATCCGCCTCACAGGTTATAGTTAAGCTAGATGCACAAAGGTTAAACTCCGCTTTTCCCGTCGGAAATGTCACCAAACCGCTATTTTCATTCCAAGTAGCAGGAACTTTTCGTCCAAAATGCCGACAAAGCGTCACTAAGTATTTGTCAGCGTGTTCGCTATCTATTCGGGTGCTTTCTTTAATCATGAACTTACTCGTTACTTTGAAACGTCCTATGAAGAACCTTGTTAGAATTGATAAGCTGCAGAGAGCTTGAAGTTGCGACCCGGCTCGTAGTCATCAAGCGTGAAGCCACGTGCAGTACCCGAACGAGACGCATGAGAGCTGTACAACTCGTCAAATACATTATCAATACCAAAGGTCACCGACAGTCCATCAATATCAGACGGCACCCATTGAGCGTATAGATTATGTACATCATAACTTGCTTTCTTTGGCTGACCATCAAAGACGTTGTCTTCCTCTAGAACAAACATTGAGTTCCACCCGAAGATCGTTTCTAAAGCGTCTGACTGGTAATCCAAAGTTAGAGCAATGCTATCACCCATATCAATGCTACGCCCATTGCCCCCAGCAACAGGACCACCAGTATTCTTGTTTTTGGTGTCCGACTTAGAGTAAGAAAGTTTGCTGTTAAACTTGTCGTAACCATAAGAAGCACTTGCTTCAAAGCCTTTAATCTCAACATCACCTAAGTTGTAAATCAGGTAAGTTTGAGTCGCGTTTTGGTACTGGTCTGCAATGTAATCATCAATTTCCGTTTGGAATACCGTAATATTCGCCCCAAAGAAATGCTTATCAAAGGTTTTATCAAAACGAACACCACCCTGCGTGTTCAATCCCGTTTCTGGCTTTAGCCCATCCTCTAAAAATGCAACGTCTTGGTAAGCAATAAAGGTTTCCATTAGCTCTGGACCTTTAAATAGAGAGCGTGCACTCGCAAACAACGTCCAATCTTGAGTCACCGCCCATTCTGCTGCTAGAGCCCAAGTCACATCATCATAATTACTGGTTCCTGTCTCAGCTTTGCGTTTGTAATCATCAAAGCGCATACCTGCAGTAATAAAGAAGGCATCAGAGAAGAAGAACTGATCTTCTACAAACAGTGCAGTTGAAATCGCCGATTCGTCCATAAACTTACGACTACCGTAGTAACTCGAAGACGTTTTATCCATGTAGTCGAAGCCATAAGTGACTCGATTATCAAACTCACCTAACATAACATCTGACTGGAATTTGCCATTCAAACCAAAGTTTTGGTTTTTGGCGGTGTTCTTTGATAAACGGTTCGAGGGCCAACGAGGGGCCATCACCGTTTCGTCACGTTTAATTTCTGTCTCGGTATTATAAAGAGTGACGTTTCCTTGGTGTTGTTCGCCTCGCAACTCGTAACTCAAGGTAACGGTATCGCGGTCATAATCCGTAGGGATAAGTAACTTGCTCGACAGGCTATTATTTGCACTACCCGACATATCAGGACGCGGACTGTAATCTCCACTGTCTCGGTACATGTCATAAGAGAGCTCAAAACGATGGATGTCATTTAGTTCATACCCCAGCTTAGCCAGAATGTTGTAAACATCACCTGCAGCACCATAGGTTTTATTGCCATCACCATCTTCAAAATCATCACGCGTAACGTAATGGCCATAGACCATCGCATCAATGTTTTCGGACAAAAGTCCGTACAGTGTCAACGAACCTTGTTGGTTGTCGTTGGATGCATAGCCGCCATAAACACGAGCACCAAACTTTTCATCGTAACGAAGTAAGTCACGAGCGTCTTTCGTTTCAAAGTAGACCGAACCGCCTAACCCGTTTTGAGTCACAGAGTTATTACCTACCTGAATGTCCGCAGATTTGAGAATGTCAGGGTTCAACGTCAAGTTACCAATATGATGGAACATGCTCGCATGCTGAGAAGCACCGTCAAGACGAATGTCCAAATCAGTTTCGCTCAAACCACGAATCGTAATACGTTGATTCACAGAGTGTGTTCCACCAACATCCACACCGGGAATATCGCGCAGTAAATCAGACATATGATCCGCTTGCTTCAGTGACATGTCGTCCGCAAACATCGACTCAGTGTTGCTGGAAACTTTCGTTCCCCATACAACGACCTCTTCAAAATGTGACTCAGTATCTTGAGCTAAAACAGGGGTTGATAGCGCCATTCCCACTGCAAGGCAAAGGCTTGAAAGCTTGATAGGTGAACAAGCAGGGCTTTCCATAACTTCATTCCTAAATATTAATGATAATAATTCTCAGGTATAATAAGCATGAGTTTTATAAATACAAAGGCGATTTGGTTATGCGAAATCGCACAAGTGTTATGAGGAAGTGTCAAATGCAGGAAGTCACAACAAAACGAACTAAAATTGCCAAGATAGCTTTAACCCAAAGACTAGAGGCGACAGAGAAACAATGGATTGTCACGCAAGGCCAACCTTGTCAAACTCAACTGGCCGAAGGTAAGTTCCTATCATATCAGTACAATGATCAAATTTTTGTTCATGGCGGGCGTTGTCTAGAACTTATTGATTCGAATATTGTTTCTACTGCACACGCCTCACTGCTGGTCACTATTCTTTTAGAAGGTAGACTCTCGTTTGGCTACGACGATTTGCAATTTGATTTAGACGCGAGCGACGGCCCTAAGGGTGTAGTGGTGAACTTACTCAAACCTGCAAATTTTCGTCGTTCACTGCTCAAAGATAACCTCATTAATAAGATCAACATATTGGTTAAGCCCCAATGGCTAGAGGCCCGCCTTGAGCAAAATTGTAGTCATCGAGCCTTTTTTAACTCTCATCAGGCGTTTCAACAGTTGGAGCCTAACCAGACGCTATGCGAGCTGGCCGAAACGTTAACAAATAGAGAAACACCGCAAGAGTTCCAAGAAAAGCTAGAGGTCGAAAGCTTGATCTATCAAATATTACATCAAGCCACCAAGCAAATTCCTAAGAATTTCAGTGCTAAAAACAGCAATATTGAACGACACATTGATGGTCGAATTGAGGATATTGTCAGCTATATTGAAACTCACCTTGATCAAGAACTACGCTTGGAAAAGTTGGCGAGCCAATTCTCAATGAGTGTTTCAAACCTGCAGCGTCGATTTAAACAATCACTTAATATGACCATAAACGGCTACATTCGTTTTCGACGTCTTGAGATTGCTAGGCAACATTTGGAACGTGGCTTAGTGACGATAACAGAAGCCGCCTATGAAGCCGGATACCACCACCCTTCTAACTTCACTTATGCCTTCAAAAAGGCATTTGGTGTGCCACCACATGAAGTGATTAAAGAGTAAGGGGACTCTAGATAACTGACTGTTATTTAGGAGTGTCTTATCCACAACATCGGTATATACTCGCCTTAAACGTTATGGAGGTTAAACATGAATATTGGTGCTGTCGCGAAGCTCACAGGGCTTTCATCTAAGTCGATTCGATTATATGAAGACAAAGGGATCATATCTCCACCAGCGCGTAGCGACTCTGGCTATCGCGAATATTCAGATAATCATATTCAAGAGCTTAACTTGGTATCACGCGCAAAAAGCGCAGGCTTTTCGTTGCAAGAATGCAAAGAGTTCGTACAACTTGCTCATAACCCCAACCGCAAAAGTAGCGAAGTAAAAGCAAGAACCATGGACAAACTGAGAGAGGTTGAAGAAAAAATTGCACACCTCATGGAGATCAAAACGCAACTTGAAGGTTGGGTTTCTTCTTGTCCTGGAGATGCAGAGAGCCGATGCCCAATCATAGACGAGCTCACCAAGTAAGCCCGCCTATCTATTGATCTCGTTTAAAACGAACTAGCTCGCTTAATGATAGGTACACATGCGCTTACCGTTTAACTCTATGATGTTAAATGGCGTTTCGTAGATGTCCTCTAGCGTAGATGCTTGAATAACCTCTTCAACCGCACCACTCGCCACAACCTTGCCTTTCTTAAGCGCCAATATGACATCTGAGTAACACGCCGCGAAATTAATATCATGAATCACGACCACCATGGCTTTATTCATGTCATGGGCTAACTGCTGCACAACTTTCATGATCTGAAGAGAGTGTTTGATATCTAAGTTATTAAGAGGTTCATCAAGAAAGACATAATCTGTATCTTGTGCAATCACCATAGCAATAAATGCAAGCTGTCGCTGACCACCACTTAATTCATCCAAGTATTTGTCTTGAATATCTTGCAAATCTAAGTAGTCGATCGCTTGTTCTATGACCTCATGATCTTCTTTAGTCAGATTTCCTTTAGAGTATGGGAAACGACCAAAAGAGACTAACTCTTTTACGGTAAACCGCATTGTAATCGAGTTAGCTTGGCGAAGTACTGCCAGTTTTTTCGCTAGCTCTTTTGTGTCCCATTCCGCGATTTCCTTGCAATCAATGATAACACTACCGCCATCTCGCTCCGTTAAGCGCGAGGCCATAGATAACAGCGTGCTCTTTCCAGCGCCATTTGGACCGATAATCGATGTTACCTTGCCCTTTTCAAACTGAGTATTGGCCTCGTCTACGACTTTGTTTGAACCGAAAGCCTTCGTTAATTTGTCTATTACTATCATATTTATACAACTTTGTTTTTCAGCAGCAGGTATAAGAAATACGCACCGCCGATAAAGTTAATTACGACACTCAACGTCGTCTCAAAACTGAACACGTTTTCGATTATCCATTGCCCAGCAAGTAGTGAACTGATGGATAAAAACGAACATCCGACCAATAGCGTTTTATGTTGGTAACTTCGGAACATTTCTCGGCTTAAGTTGGTCACTAGTAAACCAAAGAACATGATTGGCCCTACCAAAGCCGTAGAAATAGCAATCAAAACCGCCGAGATAATAAACACATTTCTCGTCACTTTAGGTACATCAACACCCAAACTTTTCGCATTGTCTTGGTCGAGCCAAAACACATCTAAAGTGCGATGCATCCTAAACAACAACCAACATGCAAACATCAAAGCCGGAGCACTAAAGTAAACCAAGTTCACTTTGACATTATTGAAACTGGCGTACAGTTTCGACTGAACAATTGCATATGTGTTTGGGTCCATCAGCAAAGAAAAGAATGACGCCGCATTGGAAAATAGCTGACCAAAGATCAAGCCGACCAATAGCAACGTAATCAAGTTCTTGCTGCCTTTTGAAAAGTAAAACCCAAACAGCAGTAGCGAAAACGACACCATTACAATTACTGCAATCGCGAAATTTACGTACAAGTTAAGAACTAAGGTACTCAACCCACCAAAAATCAACACGATCAAAATTTGGGTTAACACATACAGCGCATCAAAACCCATGATACTTGGCGTTAAAATTCGGTTGTGCGTAATGGTTTGAAATACAAGTGAAGACTGAGCAATGGCCACACCCGCTAGCACTATCGCCAATACTTTAGGAACTCTACGAGACAAAAAATATTGGTAGTTGTCAGCCGTTAGCCCAATACCAATAAACAGACACGCGAAAAGAATCGCAATGCCACCTAGCAGCAGGATTTTCGTTGAATCACGCATGTTGCTTACCTCGCAACAACATTGCGATGAATACCACGCCACCCAATATGCTAATCACGATAGAGATTGGCATTTCATGAGGGAAAATAATTAAACGACTCACCAAGTCGCAACACAACACTAAAATGGCCCCATACATGGCCGTAAGCGGAATGTTCTTTTTGAGGTTATCGCCATAAAAGTGACTCACGAGATTAGGCACAATCAGCCCTAGGAATGGCAACTGGCCAACAATCATCACGACACTTGCTGACATGATGGACACCAATAGTACGCCAATCGTCACAACCTGCTGATAATTCAAACCCAAGTTAATCGCGAAATCTTTTCCGATACCTACGGCAGAGATCCTTGCGGCAAAAAGATAGCTGAGGATAACCATTGGTACCGCGATGTACAGCAGTTCAAAATCACCACGCAAGATGTTAGCGAAGTTTGCGACTGTCCAAGCATTCAGACTTTGAAGTGCATCATATTTGTAAGCGATAAACGTAGTCATGGATTGGATGACATTGCCGAAAATAATCCCGACAAGTGGCACAAAAACCACGCTCTTAAATTGAATGCGCTGAATAAAGAAAACAAACGCTAGCGTCCCAAATACCGAGATGCCAAATACGAGCCAAAGGTGATTATCATTACCAAAGAAAACCACGCTCAGTACGTAGCCCAACATGGCACATTCGATCGTACCAGTTGTAGAAGGTGCAGCAAATCGGTTCTGGCTGATTTGCTGCATGACAAGACCCGCAATACTCAAGCCAGCACCAGCAAGCAGTATGGCAAATAAACGTGGTATACGGCTGGTAAAGAAAAGCTCTAATGCTTTCTCATCACCTGAAAAGAGTTGTTGGGGCGTCATGTTTGCCACCCCAACAAATAACGAAACCGTGCTTAAAACCACAAGGGTTAGCAATAACTTCTTCAAAGTTAACCTCTGCTATCTTGGATTACAGTTCAACGGTTTGCTTTATCTCACTGACCATTTTTTCTGTTGCTGTCACACCAGACATCGACAAGTACCACGCGTCCACATCTAAATAAGTGATTTTATGATTTTTATATGCCGCAGTCGCTTTGACTAAGTCGTTATCCATGGATTTACGAATATCGTTATCCGGCGTACCTGTCAGAGAATTTCGGTCAACCACGAGAATATTTTTCGGGTTAGCTTCACGAATAAACTCATAAGAAATGACATCTCCGTGAGTGCCCGTTTTCACGTGCTCAACCGTTTCCAAGAAGCCAAAGTCGTTATAAATGACGCCAAATCGCGACTGGGCACCAAACGCGCTGATGTTGTCACCCATGCTCAAAATCGTTAATGCATCATTTTTGTTCGATTGGTTGTAGTCACGGATTGCTTTGAATTGAGCATCTAGCGCTTCAATTTTCTGCTCTACTTTTTCTTCGATATTGAAGATCTTACCAATATTGCGCCATTGCGCTTGCGTGCCTTCCCAATAGCCTTGGTTCTCTTTCGCCGCAAAAACAACTGTAGGGGCAATTTCACTCAGCTCTTCATATTTCGCAGACGCTCGCGGACCAACCAAAATCAAATCCGGTTTTTGCATGTAGATGGTTTCAAAATCAGGTTCAAACAAACTACCCGCAGAGGTGTAGTTATCTTTGCTGTATTTTGAAAGGTAACTAGGAAGATTAGAAGAGTTAGATACTGCAACAGGATCGATACCAAAGTTGTCCAACGCATCTAGCGGGCCAAAGCCAATCACAACCACACGCTCTGGGGATTGTTCTAGCTCTGTTTGACCCATGTAGTGGTCAATCACAACTTTAGCAGCGAAAGAAGGAGAAACAGTAAATAACGACAGCATAGCCGCACCAACGAATTTTTTCATTTTGTTAAGCCTTAATGAGATCTATTATCATACGCGTTCGCAATATAACGCTACTCTTTAATGCATTCAACAAAATTTAAGGTACTTTACATTAGTTACGTTTACTCAAGACTTAGATATATCAAAGACTTATAAAACCCATCAGTTCCAATACCTGGGCGTATCATTCATGCGCTTCAATAAACGCTTTGAGTGCCAGCTCATCAATAATCTCCAAACCGTTGTCCGTTTTTGTAATCAATCCCTTTTCAATCAAGTCCTTAACTGCACGTCGATAGACTCGGCCTGAGGTACCAAACCGCTCAGCCTCTTGGTTCACTTTATCAAAACCACCAAGCAACTTATCCGTCTGATTACGGACGAGAAGATCATAGGCAATGTTGTAAGTAATGGGATGCAACAAACGATTAGTGTAGATATCCATGGAGTCTTGATAATCCTCAGCCAATGCTGAAGCGAAGAACACCATCATTTGGGGATGATTTTGCAGTGCTTCGGTTAGTTTTTGGATACAGATAACATCAACCTGCATATGTTCATCTGCTATCACATTCCATTGACAAGGAGTCTGAGTGAAGAACTCCATTTCACCATAAATATGATAGTCGCAGTTAACTTCCCCTAATTGAAAACGTCGTCCATTTGCGGCCAATATGTTCATCGAGACTCGACCTACTGGCACAACATACAAGTACTGAAGTTGCTCACCTTGGCGGAGAATTGCTTCCCCAGCATCAAAGTAACGCGAATTTATTTGGCATTGATAAATCAAATCGCGAAAGGTGGCACTCTTTTCTTCAAGGTATGTTTTGAAGCGACCAGTCGGATAAGGGCTGATTTTCATTTTCTGCTCTCTCAGAAAAAGTTACGGACAACTATTTAAGGTGGATTGTACCCCGTAACTCCAAATAAAAAAGCGACAGTGACCTGTCGCTTTACATCTATTCTGTTTATGTGACTTACTGAGATAGAGACTGGCTAACGCTGAGCAACCAAGGCTTCTAATGCCGTAATCGCGGCACTCTTCTCACCTTGCATCATTACTTTGGCTTCATCAACGTACTGACCAACACCTTCTTTAACATCTTGTTGATACAGCACCACGTTGTTTAATATCGAAGCCACATGAAGGCCTCGTAGTCGACCGACCGTAAACAGCGCAGAGGTTTCCATATCGGCACCTAAGATGCCTTTCTTGTTCCAATGTTGGCATATTGCATCTTCGTCATCGGTATAGAAACTGTCGTGAGAACGCACCACACCAAAATGATAATGCACTTTTTGCATCGACAAGTAACGCTCAACTTCCTTTAACAGTGAAAAGCTTGCGTAGGCTGGATAAGACGAATCGACATACGCTTTAGAGCCGCCCTCATCTCTTACCGCGCCTTCGGCAATGATCAACTCGCCAATATGAATGCCTGATTGCATTGCCCCCGCCGATCCAACGCGTACCACATGAGTCACACCGCACTGTTTTAGCTCTTCCACTGCGATGATCATCGATGGCGCACCTATACCTGTACTACACACTGAAACAGGCTTGCCTTTGTAGTTGCCGGTAAACACACGATACTCGCGGTTTTCCGACACCATTTCTGCATCATCAAATAATGCCGCGATACGATTCGCTCGATCTGGCTCGCCGCATACAATAACGAGGGGAGCGATTTGTGTTTCATCCACTCCGATATGAGGTTGTTTGGCCATTTTTCGTTCCTTACGCAGCAGCGTGCGCTAAGGTTTTATCGCCATTGCGCTTAGCGCTACGAGCCCACTCACGCGTGCCATTGGCAGCGATGAACATAAGAATCGCGTACTGAACAGACATTGCGTAAACACCTTGCGTCGCGTAGATACCCACACTGATAATGTTAATCACAACCCATAGAATCCAGTTTTCGACGTATTTACGTGTCATCAGAATTTGTGCAACAACAGAAAGTACTGTCATGGTTGCATCCCAGAACGGGAACGCGTCAGGTTCAAGCACCGGTTCAGCCAAGCCAGCACCAAAGAGATTCAAGCTATCAACAGCAATGTTTGCTAGCGCAAAGAAAAATGGGTCGATATAGATCGTTAATAATGCGATACATGCAACGCTAATAGAGGCAGTAGTAATAAGTTTCTGTTTATTTAACCAGCGAACTTCCAGCGTTTCACCTTGTGCGTTTGGACGGGTCCACGCATACCAGCCGTAAATGTTCGCACAGAAGAAAAACAATTGAAGAAGCAATAATCCGTATAACTGAATTTGAAAAAAGATAACGGCAAAAAGCGTGACATTCAGCAAACCGAATAAGTAGTTGATGGTTTTTTCTTGGCTGGCAAACCAAATGCAAAGCAGTCCAAAAACGGTACCGAAAGCTTCGATCCAACTCATTGCGTAGCCGTCGCCGATCGGAATGTTAACGAGAGTATTATTAATATCGAGTAAGGCAAAGAGGTCCATAACATGTCCTTTATTATTTTGTTTGGAATACGCTTATATTAGAGCGTGATCCCCAACAAAAAGGAGGACATTTGTCCTCCTCTTGATGCACTCGATCATAATTCAGATTCATTACTTACTTGAAAGTACCTATTTATCTCAATTATTCATTCCAAATGAACTAGGACTCGTGTCCTAGGTAGCGCTTTTTGAACGTCGATGCTGACGCGAACAGTAAAGTCGAAGCAAATGTAAACACCACGCCAGCCAAGTATACATACTCTTCATTCGCAAGTAGTTCATAAACACTCACGACAAACACCGTTAATACTAGTGAAATATTGAAACGGTGAAACCACGGCCTCTTTACTGAATACTGTGCATATCTCTTAACTAACATAAAGATTTTCCATTCATCTCAATAATTTATAAATCTAATTACAGGCTTTATTAATAATAAGCTTTTTAAGCACTCTCGACACGAAATCTTTCGAGTTACTCGCAAAAAATCACACTTTTCAAATGTTGAGTTAATAAATTCGAACATCTGTTTTGCATGCTTATTTATTTTTTAGCCCATTTTTTATAAATTATATGCACTAAATTTGTTAACCATGCGTTTGTTTTTAATCAAGAGAAATTCGTCACACTGTTGCGTACAACCAATGTTGGTTCCAGTTGAACGACTTGAGCGTCGTTAGATTTGTCGTCCAGTCTTCGGACAAGAGTCTCAACGGCAGCCTGCCCCAAACGGTACTTAGGCTGATGAATGGTAGTTAGCGATGGCGACATAAATTTCGCGATATGGATGTCATCGTAACCAATAATGGACAGGTCGTCCGGCACTTTAATATCGAGCTCATTTGCGGCGTTAATCACCCCCATCGCCATCATATCGTTAGAGACGAAAATCGAGCTGGGTAATGCGCCACGCTGAGCCATTTTTTTGAACGCTTGATACCCACCCTCACATTCGAAGTCCGATTCAATGATCCAATTGGCATTAAATTCCAAGCCCGCTTCGTTCATTGCTCGCTTATAACCTTCGTATCGCATTTGCGCTTGGTGTTTAATCAAAGGGCCAGTGATGCACCCAATTTCGGTATGGCCGCAATCAATTAAGTATTTCGCCGCTAAGTAACCGCCACGAAGTGAGTTGTCTTGGATTTTATCGCTTGTAAATAGCATCGGCCCCCAGTCCATTACCACAACTGGGATATCTGGGTAACGCTCAAATACATCGATACGCTCTCCTTCTAGCGACGAGCACATCAAGATCAAACCATCGACACGCTTTTGCAATAGCGTATTAATGGATTGACGCATACGTTCGTTATCACCCTCGGTGTTACATAAAATGAGGCTGTAGCCTTTTTGGTAGCAGCTGCGTTCGACGCCTTTTACGACTTCGCCAAAGAATGGGTTGGTTGAGGTTGTCACGAGCATACCAATGGTTTTGGTACGATTGACTTTGAGGCTACGCGCCAACGCAGAGGGCGCGTAGTAGTTAAGCTCTTTTGCGGCATTGTTAACGCGTTCAGAGATCTCTTCGCTCACAAAACGCGTCTTGTTAATAACATGGCTCACTGTTGAAGTGGAAACCCCTGCCAGTTTTGCGATGTCTTTCATCGTCGCCATGTTACTACTCCTATTTTAATGAGGCGTTGTGCGCCTTATTGTTCAGCGAGAAACGCGTCCACCTCTTCGCGGGTTGGAATCGACGTTTGCGCGCCAAAGCGGGTCACAGAAATTGCAGCCGCCGCATGTGCAAACTTAATCGCTGATTCTAAAGGTAAACCTTCTAGGAGACCAGTGACGAATGCCCCATTAAATGTATCGCCCGCAGCGGTAGTATCCGTCGCTTCAACGCGGAAACCCGAGATGATTTCGCCTCGACCGTTTTGGCTTAGCCAAACGCCTTTTGCACCGAGTGTGATCATGACAATTTCTATACCTTTACCATGTAGCACATTCGCCGCTTCTTGCGCGCTTTCGTTGTCTGTTACAGTAATACCTGTCAGAACTTCAGCTTCCGTTTCATTTGGTGTAATCACGTCAATGCAAGACAGTAATTCATCTGACAGTTCGCGAGCTGGCGCTGGGTTCAGAATGACATTGGTTTTGGCATCTTTCGCTACACGCGCAGCTTTCTCAATGCCGCACATCGGCGTTTCTAGTTGCATTAACAAGTAATCAGCCTGACGAATGCGCTCTAGGTCAGGCTCAATCGCCTCTGCAGTCAGCTTTGCGTTGGCTTCTGCTGAGATACAAATGCTGTTCTCACCACTGTCCGACACTTGAATCATCGCGATACCTGTCGGGCAATTTGGCTGCATCTTCACACCAGTGATATCGATGCCGTCCATTTTGAAGTTTTCGCGAATGTTAATGCCGAATGAGTCGTCGCCCACACAAGCGATAAAACCGATGTCTGCATTTAATCGCGCCGCCGCGACGGCTTGGTTGGCACCTTTGCCACCTGGGATAACTTGATAGTTGCGACCATGCAGCGTCTCGCCTGGGCGAGGGAAAGAAGGCACTTGAAGAACATGGTCAGCGTTTACACTACCTAACACCACTAACTTATTCATACGGTTATCCTCGGTTCTGAATGAACCCTTTTTAAAAACTGTTTAGGAAAATACATTAGATGACTTTAACTTCTCTTCCTGACGAAGGAGTCTCGATAAAAAGCCAAAGGCATCTATACCCCACACTTTGCAGTATTTTGGGTAAGTTTGCCCTCACCTCCTAAACGACAGATATAAACGGAGGAGAGAGCAAAAATTAGGATGATTTATTGAACTAAAAACTTACTTAGTGACTACTTTTAGTGGTACTGGGATGTACTCTTCTACTTCTTCACCTTTCAAAACTTTGTCAGCCGTTTCAACACCTAAAGCACCGATAAGGTCTGGTTGCTGAGCAATAGTTGCCGCTAGTTTGCCACGGTTAACTGCTGCAATGCCGTCTTCCGTACCATCAAAACCAACGATAACGACATCTTTGCCAGAAGCTTGAACTGCGCGAAGTGCACCTAGCGCCATTTCATCATTCTGTGCAAATACCGCTTGTACATCCGGGTTAGCCGCTAGCAGGTTTTCCATTACGTTTAGACCTTTTGTGCGGTCAAAGTCAGCTGGTTGGCTAGCAAGAAGATCCATATCGCTGCCCTTCACGGCATTCATAAAGCCTTCACCGCGCTCACGCGCTGCCGATGTGCCCGCAATACCTTCAAGTTGAATGACTTTTGCTTTTTCGCCGACTTTTTCCATGATGTAGTGGCCTGCCATTTCACCACCAATTACGTTGTCCGACGCGATGTGACTCACAACTTCACCACGGCTTGCACCACGGTCTAATGTCAACACAGGGATCTTAGAACGGTTCGCCATACGAATTGCATTAGACACTGCATCAGAATCCGTTGGGTTGATAAGAATTGCTTTTACGCCGCGAATACTTAAATCCTCGATGTTCGACAGTTCTTTACTCGGGTCATTTTGCGAGTCCAGTACAATTAAGTCGTACCCCAATTCTTTCGCTTTTGCTTCCGCACCGTCTTTCATCGTTACGAAGAACGGGTTGTTTAGCGTCGAAACCACAATCGCCATGGTATCTTGAGCTTGCGCCGCTACCGATACGGTTGAAGAAAGAAGTGCAGCAGAGATAAGAGTTGCAAGTTTTTTCATCGTTCTAGTCCTTTGTGTAGGGTGAGCCAGTACACGTCCCCTGACTCGGTTTGTATTCACTGTTTTATATATACAGATTGTTATGAATTACTTGTTTTTGTTGTCTACCAATACCGCCAGCAAGATAACCACTGCTTTTGCAATCATTTGGTAGTAGGAAGAAACATCAAGTAGGTTAAGTGCATTGTTCAAGAAACCGATGATCAGCGCACCAATCAAGGTACCCATGATACGGCCTTTACCGCCCATCAAGCTGGTACCGCCAAGAACAACCGCTGCGATAGCGTCTAGCTCGTAGCCCATACCTGCTGTTGGCTGCGCCGAAGAAAGACGAGACGTTACAATAATGCCTGCAAGCGCTGCTAACATACCGCAGATGGCGTAGACACCAATCTTCACTCGGTCTACATTGATACCTGATAGGCGAGTCGCAGACTCATTGCCGCCTAGTGCGTAAACATAGCGACCAAAGCGCGTGTGGTTAAGTAAATACCAAGCCGCAGCGAACACAACCACCATTAACCAAACAGGAACTGGAATGCCTAGCGCGTAGCCAGTACCAAACCATGCGAACGCATCCGCGGTGTCAGTAAAGCCTGTCGAGATTGGACGACCTTCGGTGTACACCATGGTCACACCGCGTAGTAACGTCATGGTAACCAGCGTAGCGATAAATGCCTGCACCTTACCCTTCGCAATAATGATACCGCTGATCGCACCTAACGCTGCACCTGCGACTAAAGCAGTTGGAACCGCCACCAGCACCGGAACCTCAAGCGCAATCATGCTTGCCGCAAAGGCACCACACAATGCCAATACCGAACCAACACTTAAGTCTATGCCTGCTGTTAAAATAACTAATGTCATACCCACTGCGATAATGGCATTCACGGAGGTTTGACGAAGAATGTTGAGAATGTTGTCGACCGTAAAAAAGTTCGGGTTCAAAAATGACACAACAACGATCAGAAAGATCAAAGCTATCAGTGATTTTTGCTCAATCAGCCACTCTTTTGTGAACAACTTCTTGTTGCCAGTTTCGGTTGGTTTGCTCATGGTATTCGTACTCATGCTGCTTCCTCATTGATCTCTTTGCCTACGGCACAGGCGAGTAATTTTTCTTGATCGGCGTCTTTCGCATCAAATTCGCCAGTGATACGACCTTCATGCATCACTAAAATACGGTCGCTCATGCCGAGCACTTCAGGCATCTCGGAAGAAACCAAGATGATGCTCATGCCTTCGGCCTTAAACTTGTTGATGAGCTGATAAATCTCTTTTTTTGCTCCGACATCAACACCACGTGTCGGCTCATCCAGAATCAGAACTTTAGGTTTCGTCATTAACCCTTTCGCTATCGCAACTTTTTGCTGGTTACCACCAGATAAGTTGCCGATGATTTGATCTCGCGTTGGGGTTTTAATGTTGAATAACTTAATAAAATCTTCCACAGCAATCACTTCGTCGCTGTGTTGAATCTGGAAGCCTTTGGTCAGCTGGTTTAGCGAACAAAGTGACATGTTCTCCTTAACCGAAAGACCTAAAACCAAACCATCGCCTTTGCGATCTTCAGAGATGTAAGCGATACCATTTGCCAAGCCATCTTGCGGGCTAACCGGGTTAATAGTTTTGTTATCAAGATTGATAACACCATGCTCACTAGGTAATGCGCCGTAAATGACTTTCATGAGTTCAGTGCGGCCTGCGCCCATCAAGCCAGAAATTCCAAGAATCTCACCACGCTTGAGAGTAAAGCTCACATCCTGAACGCCAGACCCAGTCAAACCAATGACTTCAAGACAAGTTTCGCCATGTTGGACATCAATACGTGGATATTGCTCTTCTAATTTTCGGCCAACCATCATTTCAATTAGGCCATCTTCATCAGTGTCGGACACCTTGCACTCACCGATAAACTTACCATCACGAAGCACGGTAATGTCGTCACAGATTTCAAAGATTTCTTTAAGACGATGCGAAATGTATACGATGCCGCATCCTTGCTCGCGAAGCTCTTTAATCACTTTAAACAGTGATTCCGTTTCGGTATCGGTCAATGCGTCCGTTGGCTCATCCATAATGATGACTTTCGACTCAAACGAAAGTGCCTTTGCAATTTCCACCATTTGTTGTTCACCAAGGCTTAAATCGCCAAGCAATGTTTTTGATGAATGCTTTACATTCAGACGTTTTAAAAGCTTGTCAGCCTCGTCATACATTTTGCCCCACTGGATACGCCCTAAGGAGCCAGTGAACTCTCGTCCCAAGTAAATATTTTCGGCAATCGTCAGTTCAGGAATCAGGTTCAGCTCTTGGTGAATAATGCTAATACCAGCTTCCTGTGAATCGCGTGGACCTTTAAAGGCCGCCGGCTGACCTTGATATTGAATGCTCCCCGCATCCATGTGGTAAATGCCTGTCAACACCTTCATTAACGTTGACTTGCCTGCTCCATTTTCACCCATCAGCGCCATAACACGGCCTGGATAAACATTCAGGCTTGCTTTGTCGAGTGCTTTTACGCCCGGAAACGCCTTCTCAATTTCGCTTAGTTGTAGAATGGCTTGAGTCATAATCTGTCCTCAATATCTCTGGCTTAAAAAACCACGCCCGCTTGGAAAATAACGTTCGCATATGGCGAGCATTCGCCAGTTCTTACGATAGCGCGACTTTGGGCCGTGCGTGCTTTAAACGCTTCATGTGACACGTAGCTCACCTCAATAGATTTGCCCGTTTCTTCACTCTCTTTGCTCAGTTCGTTGAGCAACGCTTCATGCAAAACTGGGCTTGCATCAGAGAACTCTTCCGCAATGATGACCCCTTCGATTTGGGACTCAGATAGAATTACGCGAACAGTATCAAGAAAACTTGGTACCCCATGCGTTAGCGCCAAATCGATTCGCTGAACATGCTCTGGGATTGGTAGACCAGCATCACATATCGTGATCTCGTCGGTGTGGCCTAGCGTCGCCACCAAGTAAGAAATATCTGAGTTAATTAGGGTACTTTTTTTCATCTCATCGACCTTTCGGTTACACGTTCATACAACCATGAGCGCCTGTTTTAAAGTGTTTTCGTTATTAACAGAAAACTCATCGAAACGTTTCGATGAAATAATAATTCGTCATCGCAATTTGACCAGTGTGAGATCGATAAGGTGTGAGAATGATCTGTAATTCAATTGTCATTGAATAGGAAAAGTGCACTTGAGTCACACTTTACCATCGAAACGTTTCGATGACGGTATTTCCCTGTCATTACGGTTAGGTTTTATACAGGGAGGAAGGAAAAGAGACGTCCAACTACTGAGAAAACCTCTAGTTAATAAGCTCGAAACCTTTCACGTCATCACAATTCTTAGATAGCTGCCTGATTTTGGAGAACGCTCACCTTACAATCTGGTTACAATTTGCCAAAACACATCATCCGTTCAGTACCTTACCTGGTACGCGACGTTTGTAGGGACACAAACGGAAACTAAGAACCATAATGAAGTTAAGCAATAGAGTCATTTTGCTTGTCGCGCCAGTGATCTTATTAAGCGCGTTAGTATCTAGCTATATTATTTATAGCATTCAAAAAGTGACGCTCATCAAGCGGGAAGACAGCTATATTCAGTTGCAAATGGAAAAGCTCGCCGGGCAGTTTCGACAAGCGAATATTTTTCTTAATAGTTATGCCTATACGCTCAGTAAAAGTGATGTATTACAAGACTATTTGGTAAATCATAACAACCCCTATCGTGAACGAGTCTTGTTTAACCGATTAGACGAGACCGCTGAAGTATTGAGCCATGGTTATAAAGGCGATGCGAGCATGGCGATCCTCGACGGCAAACAAAACCTTCTCTACTACACAGAAAACAAATATTACGAATCATCGGGCGTGGTCGACCCAAAGGTGTTAGAGTACATATCACGAAGTTTCAATGAGAGAGAGGCTTTCAGTCACACTGGCTTTATTTATAACTCCAGTGGACAAAGCATTCTTCTTCAATATGAGGTCGTCGACAAAAGAACGGGGACTCACCCTTTGAGCTTTGACTCAAAAAATGTATTTTTTGTGGTAGTTTCCGTATCACTTGAAGCCTTTAATGAGATTAAGCATGACATCGAGTTTGACACGCACAGCGTGATTACTTTCGCCGACAAACCCATTTATCTTGATATTCCTCTCGCTCAAACCATTGAGCTGCTGCCGCACTTTTATGCCGTGCTTTCTCCTGCCGAATATTTGATGTGGAACAAAGTCGATAAAGTGTGGCTAGAACTTGCTTTCTCCTTTGGCGTAGCGGCGTTTTTCACTATCACATTAATCATTTTGGTGTTGTACCGCTATGTATTGCGTCCTGTTTCTCGCCTTGATAAGCAGCTGAACGAACTTGAATCTAATCAACGTGACAATATTGAAAAGCTAGAAACAAACGATGAAATAGGACGTCTCTCTGCACGCTTTTTTGATATGTATGAGGAACTTAATGTCATCTATAAAAAGACAAAACGCCTAGCTGAAACGGATCACCTGACGCAACTTGCCAATCGCCATCGTTTTCATGAACTTGCCACTCGTGAACTTATCTCCCCTTCGCAGTTTTTGTGGGTTGTTTACGTCGATCTTGATAACTTTAAATACGTGAATGATAAATACGGGCATGAATTGGGAGATAACTTATTAAAAGTGTTCTCATCACACATCAAGAATGCCTGTCAAAAGTTCTCGCACGATTACAACAGTCCCTGCTTTGCCGCCAGGTTATCTGGTGACGAATTTGCAATTTTGCTGAGCTCAAATCAAGAGGTAAAACGCTTGCCTGATTTGCTTGCATCAGAGTTACTAAAACCGATTAGTAATCTCAGTTCATCTTGGAGTAATTCATTTCCCGTTAGGGCAAGCGTAGGTATTGCACAATATCCTCAAGACGGTACTGACATCGCGAAGTTACTCTCCAGTGCCGATGCGGCTATGTATCAAGCAAAACGGGCAGGGAAAAATCAATACGCCTATTATTCAGCCGCTCTCAATATTGAGTCTCAAAGACGAAGTCAGCTTGAACGTGCGCTCCGAAAAAGCAATGTAGAGGAAGAATTCCACCTTGTTTTTCAACCCTATATGAACAATCGAAGCAACGAAATTGAGGGGTTAGAAGTCTTGTTGCGCTGGGAAGCCGAAGGTATCGGCCCTATCCCCCCAAAGGAGTTTATTCCAATTGCAGAGCAAGCCGGATTATTTGATAAAATTGACCGCTGGGTTTTCGCCAATGCAACGGCGGAATACCATCAATTAAGGAATATTTTCGGTAAGGATATTGTTCTTTCGGTCAATCTTTCATCAGCAGAGCTAAACTCGATAGAAATGGCAAACTACATCCATGTACAAGCGACACTGCACAGTGTTAAACCAGAATGTATTGAAATAGAGATAACTGAAACCTTTGCCGCAGAACAACAAGGCACGGCCCTACTTGATGAGCTATCAAAGCGTGGCTACCGTCTTGCAATTGATGACTTTGGTTCTGGTTACACATCGTTAACTCAGCTCGTTCAGTATCCGGTTCAAAAAATCAAATTTGATCGAGAGTTCCTCGTTACATTGATGAACACCAACAACGGCCATGTGATCAAACCTATTATTGAGCTTTGCCATGCCCAGAATAAAACGGTTACAGCAGAAGGTATTGAACACAATATGATGCATGAATGGCTATCGGCATACCGCTGCGACTATATGCAAGGCTATTTATTTGGCAAACCAATGACTAAAGAACAATTGAGCTTGTGGTGGCAATCGGCAAATGACGACAGTCGATTTGATGCGTCCATGGTCAGCTCAATTAGGGTTTCAAGAACATAAGTTAAGGGGAGAAGTACAGCAGTCACAACTGTGACGGCTGTATTTAGCTGTATATGAGCTTCATTGATAGATGCTCAGCTTTTGTTCCCCCATACCTATATCTATGACTTTAGTTGAGTAAATTACTATTTATTCGTTTTTAAACCAGCACTTCCTTGAAATCCAAACCGGTCAAATTCAGCGCTTTGACGCTATCGTACAAGCCACCTTTTTTGTCCGTGCAAAACGTTCTGAGCCCAGCACCTTTTACTCTGAACAAGTCAGACTCATTAACGGCTTCTCTATTCAAAACGAGTTTCTTAAACGGTCTAGCACGACTTAGCTTACCATGACGAAGATTATACTCGGTAGCAGAGGTATCAATGGCATCAATTTGAGTGACAATGTTTAATGCTCGCCAAGGCTTTCCTTGTAGATTTAATGGTAAAAATTCGACATTCTCGCTCAACACATCGAGCTTATCCGCAATAGAAGCGGATACAGCAAGAGTAAAAGATCCCCATGCTGCAATATCAGGCCTGGGCAATGGCTTTTCACCCATAACGTCTAACCATTCAATATCAATACTTTTCCAACTGGCTTTAACAGACTCTCCATAGAGTTGGATAGGTTTGCTTGCCGTTACTTGAAGAGACATTTCCAATGGCGACTCTTGCAACATTGCAAAATCATTAACATTGGGAGTGACAATAAACACTTTATTAAATGCTGTCATAACCGTCCTTAAATAAATTTGAGCGCTTTTCTTAATGAGACGAGCGCTTTCACACCAAACCAAACCAAACCAAACATAATGGATAGAGTTTACTTTCATGTTCAAAAATTTAATGAATTAATATCTGGCGTTCTTATCTTTTAATTTCTAAGTTTTATTATTTATATATTTTAATCCACACGATAGAATTATTTTTTCAATTTTTACTATGTACCCTTCCTTATGTAATCGAATAAGTTAGAGAATAAACAATAGCACGCATCACTTCACTTTTGTCGAGCTCATCACTCTCACTTAAACGATACATTCACAAGTTCAATTTTTGTACGACTTAGACTTAGCTTTGTCAATCGTGAATTAAAAACAACCGATTCACCGCTGTTTTACTGCCTTTTCTTACCACCCTGTTGTTTATTCATACATTATAAATGCATTTATACACATAACGATTCGGCGTTACGATTTGTTACGAGTTAAATCACAAACTTTTGAGGTATTGGATAAAGCGTAGAAAAAGAAAAAACATTGAAATAAAAAGAGTTTCTAAAGTACGAAAAATAAAACGCCGTTTTTATAAATTAGCAACTTCACAAATATCCTTAAACACAGTTTTATTAATTACATATATCAGATATTATTTACGCCGAAGTTTATAGAAATCATCGTTAAACTTCATATTTTTTATAAGTTTCAATTAGTTAGTTTTTAACTCGAAAACTTATCGTCAACCCAATATCAAGCACCTAAGCGTGCAATAAGAAACATTGGGAATAGAATTATATTGATGTGCATGTTGTTTTAACGAATGCATGAAGCAATCGGTAAATTTGTAACACCATAGAGTTTTATTTAGCCAAGATGAAAAAGTTAATTTTATTATTTACATGTGCGCTGTTGTCTGTCTCACCTTTTGCTTTTGCAAAACAATCAGATAACGAACCCAGGGATCATTTACGACCAAAGCAAGTTGAACATGTGTTTAAACAAGCCAAGCTAGATGGCATAGTAGACTTTAAGTTGTTCAGTGACGCTTACATCGCTTATCAGAAGACACCCGATAGAAAGAAGTCGGTACTAACGATCATCGACTATAGTAAACCATCAACTGAAAAGCGTTTTTATGTGGTTGATTTAGATAAAAAGAAGCTAATCTACAATACGTATGTTTCTCACGGCGTGAACAGCGGAAAGAAAACAGCGACACAGTTTTCAAATGTCGTGAACTCGCGAAAAACATCATTGGGCACTTTTTTGACTGATACCACTTACTACGGCTCAAATGGCTATTCACTTCGATTAGATGGGCTAAGCTCTGGATTAAACGACAAAGCTCGCGAGCGTTACATTGTCGTGCACGGTGCCGATTACGCAAACCCTTCCTTCATCAAGAAGAATGGATACCTCGGACGCAGTTGGGGTTGCCCTGCTTTGCCAGAGAAGTTGTCTCGCGAGATCATTGACACTATAAAAGGCGGCAGCGTTATTTACGCAAGCGCGTAATACCGATGCGACACATATGGGGAAGAAAAAAGAAGATTCTATTTCTTCCCCAGTAATAATCCTGTTAGCTTAATCGTCCTTGTGCAACGACTCTCTTTCCATTTTCGCTTACTCGAAAGCGAAAACTATTGTGTTATTCGCTAATATACCTAAGTGCGATCAGAAAACTCTGTTCATCCCCCTTCCATCTCGTTAGTATACGCTGAGTTCATCAGACACTGGCTTTCATCGTTATCATAGTTCCACTAAGATTCCTTAATCATGGTGGGTAACTGTGGCTTTATATGTTTAGGGTTACTTCTTGCGTTATCTACACCGTATATTATTGATGCTTTCTTTGTCCCTGCTCTCAGGGCTCATCACAGCTTCATATGCGCATGAGTGGCACCACACCAAACATTACACTTCCGAGCGCCTACTTAAACTCTCTCAACAAGACGATTTTGAGCTAGCACACACTGATTTTCATGCCTCAGCTTCTCTGAGCTCTTGGGGTTCAGAAAGTTACTACCTACATATAAAGCGCGAGTTGTTCGGGCTTGTCTCCTGTCGCCGAACATCAGCTACTGATGGCGTTTTATCATCAGATTTTACTCCTGATTATTTTTTACTTATTGCTTTCTCTTCTCCACCACTACTGGAGTTGGCAAAACAAGCATCTCGCTTACCTCTAGACAGTTATGGCGGACTCATGAGTCAACGCTCTCTTTATCGCCTCTCAGGAAGAAAGGAAGCGAACTTAATGTACGTCTTTACTCATGGTCGCAACGCCTTCTCTGTTGTTTAACTTTTTATGACATACAGAGAACACGAAAATGTAACGATAAGAGCCAATATGCTCATTGTTACTAGAACCAATTTGAGGTCCATATAATGACAAGAATCGCTACAACCATCGCACTAGCATTACTATTTTCAGCGGGCTCAACCTTTGCAAACACAGAAACTAAGCCAGAAGAAATGAGTAACGACACTCTGTTAGAGTGTGCCAACGTTTCTAACGCACGTATTGCAGTTCCGGAACACAGAGCGATGTTCAGACACTACTTAATGTCTGAGAGAGACTACAGCTTTGACCAGCTATCGTCTGCCGAACTTGAATTTAAAGCAGCAGATAAGAATGAGTCTGAAGTAGAGAACATCTACAAGTCTCAGTGCAAAGAAGTTGGCGAATACCTATATAGCATTGGCTATTAAATTCGAAACCCTAACGACACTCAAAAAGAAAGGCGCATACATTGCGCCTTTCTTTTTACTGACAAAAACCTGTCGATTAGATGTCTAATCTGCATACAAGCTTAAAAGTGCAAATCAAGTAAACTTACTGAGAAAACTCAGACACATCCTTGGGTTTACAGAACGCTCGACGTGCTTTAACAAACAAGAAACTAAGCACTCCAATCACAAGAGTAATTATTGGTGCCGCCATTAATAGCATTGTGATTGCTTTGCTCATATTTTCCGGTAGCAAAGGAAGTAATGAACCAAAACCGCATAATATCAGCGTCCATAAAATCGCACTCAGCCACGCAAAGTAATGGAATTTACTAATACGTTTCACTCGCAACCCCATCATTAATGGCAATAGGGAACGAACAACCGGAATAAACCGCGCGCACAAAAGCGCAATCAATCCATGTTTACTGAGTAATACGTCGACTTGTTCCAAACGCTTTTGAGGAACCGCACTCACCCAGCCTTGGACCTTAGGTAAGTGATTTAGCCACTTGCCTTGTAAATAAGCCGCCCAACTTCCCAACCCCGCACTAACAGCTATCACCAACATGATCATAATTGGGTCAAGGACGCCAACCGCCGCCAGCGTACCGGATAATACGACGACACTGTCGCATGGGAAAGGTGCAGCAGGAATAAAACCACTTTCCAAAAAGATAATCACTGCAACAACAAAATAAACCAAACCTGCACTGCCTGGCGCCATTAACGCCGTGAAATCTTGATGCCAAAAAGCACTCAAGACCTGAATGATCGAATCAAACATAAACCGCTCCTAAGCATAATTAACCAAAAAGTTGCAAAAACATGGAATGTGTTAGCGAGCATGTATAAAGCGGTATATGAAATTCGATTCTTTTCTCACTCCGATTCTGTATTTAAAGTGAGTAAAAATACTTTCAATACAACAACCTAAAGCCTCATTGCCGATGCGTTTTAGCCGCTTCATCGAGTAAATTGCCGAACGATGCGCCCACCATGCTACATCAAGCATTTCAAACCATTCGGGTTCTACATCGTCGTTCGAGCTCATTTCCTTAGCATGGCTAACCCTCAATACATTCCGGCTGTTTAAACTCGGATAGTCTTGTTGTATTGGAGAGATAGGATGTTCTGAAAAGTGCTTCGACTTAGCGTCAACAGCAATATTCTGGTTATGAAAGGAAAGAAAATTTGGGTGTGAGTGCGCCAGGCTCATGCTCGGAGCCAACAAGCAGAAAAGTAGTCCGAGTAAAGCAATCAGGGTCGTACGCACAAAGGTAACCAAAACCAAAATAATAAGTTCTTTTAACCCTGTGCGTAACTATTGGCAATTAGTATTCTTAATCGTTAAGAATACTAATTATTTTTCACCGTAAGGGTAGCTTTCAAACATCTTCGCGATTTCTTCTTGGATGAGAGATTCTCTTTTCTCAGAGCTCATTGACTCAGACAGTTTACGACTTGAAACGCCTTTCCAAACGACTTGATTAGCCTTTGCATCAACCAGTTCAACCACCAACTTCCCATACTTACGTTCTTTATATCTTTCTGGGCTTGAAGTGATCACACCAAAGCTATTCCAGCCATAGCCAAAGCTCACCGACGATCCTGAAGAAACAAGCTCGGATTCTTCTACGATATCATGATGTACGTAAAGGTCACCGCCACTATTTACCTTAATTAAACCCTTACTCTCAAGCTGTTCAGCAAGCCCTTGCTCAATACGTCGACCATCAATACTGGTAGGAGCTTCCGCCTGAGCACCGAAGTCAAACGTTCTGTAAGCTGAAAAGTCGGCTTGTTTATCTACATCGGTTGTAACGGTAGTACAAGCAGATACCAGCATCACCACCAGCCCTAATATCAAACCTCTCATCATGTTAAATCTCCTTTGGTTAAGCTGACTGTTTCAGCAGAATTACCCTGTGTTATACATACGCATCAACAGTAAAAAGTAATCATTTCAATATCTAGTCTTGACCATGAAACGTGACTGTTCAATAAACGAGATTAACCTTTACACAGAAAATCTTGAATATCATCAACATCTAAACACCTAAGAATTCGGTGTTTACGACCTAATTGGAAGCCCCTAGGCTTAGTAGCGGAATCGCGAGTGCCACAAAAAACCAGAGACAATGAACGCTTTAACATCAGTCCGCTACTTTTTTAGGCAACTGACAAACATTTGATGAGAAAAGACTTTTCTTTTTCGTCCAGTGTGGCATATTAACTGAGTCCTATCGATGCGCGGGCATCGTATAATGGCTATTACCTCAGCCTTCCAAGCTGATGATGCGGGTTCGATTCCCGCTGCCCGCTCCAATCTCTTTATCTCAATTTACTCATAAAAATCCGATGGCGGAGCGAACAAACGGCGGCAGCGTTGTTTCCATGATAAGTTTGGTCGAGTTACGTCATAAAACATGTCTTTCCATTCTGCAAACGTCACGCGGATGGGATTAAAGCTGTTTACAGGTTTAGAAACCCCATACCGAACCGTTTCCACCTCTGGTTCAAACGTTCCGAACATTCGATCCCAAATAATTAATACACCCGCATAATTTTTGTCGATGTACTGACGGTTCACACCATGATGAACGCGATGATGAGACGGCGTGTTAAATACCCACTCTAGTGGCCCGAGCGAACGAATTGATTGGGTGTGAACAAAAAACTGTAAGCCCAGATTAAACAACACAACGAAGACAACCCATTTTGGCTCAAAACCAATAATCACCAAGGGCAACCAAAAAATCCACATCCCCGCTAGCGGATACATTAAACTTTGACGAAATGCGGTACTGAAGTTCATTCTTTCCGAACTGTGATGAACAACGTGCGCGGCCCACATCCAACGAATACGATGGCTAGCCCGATGAAACCAGTAATAGAAAAAATCTTGCAGGACAACAAGTAAAAGAAAAGCTGAGACGCTCATTTCGATATCAAACAAACGCCAATCAAACCACCACAAATACAACTGAGCAATCAGTAAACCCGTGAGTATGTCTGTCGCTTGGTGTAAGCCCGCAAGAACAAAATTACACGCTACTTCAGGGAAGTAATACGTCGCGCTTTCAGGCAAGCGTCCCCTTCTTTGTCCGAACCAATATTCGGCAAGCATGCAGAAAAAGAAAACTGGAGCCAGAATCATCAGAAGTAATTCTGGGCGGTCCATCAATTGCGTCCAATCCATTGTGTTTCTACCATTTTGCATAGTGATCTTCAGTAAGACCCATAACTTCTTCTAACTGATGTTTGATGCCATTTCCATCGATAAGATAGCCAGAGAAATAACCGATGTACTGACGAAAGTTACTTTTGAGAAGCCAAAAATTTTTCTTCTCTGAGCGTCGATTCAAAGGCGTGAACTGTAAGTTAACTCGTTTATCTTCCGACGTAATATGCCACTTTTGCCCTTCATCACTTCGTGAAAACTGAAACTGCACAGGCTGCAAAAAGTGACGCTGACCATTAATCCACAATACATTTTCGCAATAGCCAGTTTCATTAACGCCAGCTGCCAAGTTCAACCCCAGACGCCTGTCATCCTCAAAGCAATTGATACTCGCCCAGCGCCAACTTGTTTCTCGCCGCATGTACCCAGCGGAAAAATCGTAACCAGCAGCCACCTCTGAAAGATCTTGCTCTTTTCCTAATATGAACAAGTTACCGTCTACTGCTAACGCATTGTGCTTCTGAGTATATGTCCAACCCGCATAACCTGTTGGCGTACACAACATTAATGGCAAACTCATATTTTCTGGACGTAAATAGAGATCCGCATTGACTGACTCTGTCACAAAGTGGACGTGCCAAATACCATCCTTAATAGAAAACTGAACTCTTTTGTTAGCAAGATGGGCAAGACTGCACCAACTGGAAGGCTGAGTTTGATAACCTATATTAAAAGGTTTCAACCATTGTTGCTCAATCAACTTATTCTTTTTAATATCAAACAGGTAGCAAAAGCCGGATGCTAAATACCGTATATCAGCAATCGCTACTCCAATGACGTAATTAGGTGTGACCAAATTGACGAACTGAAACTGCTTATAATCGCGGTAACGGCGCCACTTAGACACCGGCTTATCCATCTCATCGAGGTAGGTAAATTTATCTAGCTGTAACGATGTTGGAATTCCATCAAGGTGGCCAAACGCTGGTAGGCCATTCTGCTGAATAAACGAGTTCAGAACCTTAAGCTCATCCATATAGTTGTCTTTTCACAAGTTATCACACACAAAAACTTTAACATGACGTTAACATAAACAATTTGCGTAACTGCACAACAACATCGACTAAAGTGATTTCTGCTTGTTATATGTGAAACTGATCACTCAACCACCCGCTTACTTAGCTCGCCCTACCTATCTCAACCAACACAGCCTGGGTTAGAAGCTGCACATTCTCATCCGCAGGAAAGACCACTACAACCATTGAATCTTGGTCAAAATCACTATTTAATGGAAATACATTCATATAAACTGATTGCTTATTCACATCAAGGAAGAAATCTATGTCACACATACACGATACTATTGTTGCGTTGCAACACAGTAGCCCTGCGCAAAAAGAATTTTACCAAGCGGTAGAAGAAGTATTAACTTCTCTCGCGCCGGTAATAGAAGGCAATAATAAATATAAGGAACAAGCGATTATCCAGAGGATCGTCGAGCCAGAACGTCAAATCATGTTTCGAGTTCCTTGGGTTGATGATGCTGGAAATGTACAAGTAAACAAAGGTTATCGAGTTGAATTCAACTCTGCTTTGGGGCCGTACAAAGGAGGATTGAGATTCCATCACTCAGTCAATGCGAGCATCATAAAATTTCTCGGCTTTGAGCAAATTTTTAAAAACGCACTGACTGGCCTTCCTATCGGTGGCGGCAAAGGCGGTTCAAACTTCGATCCTAAAGGAAAATCCGACGGCGAGATCATGCGATTTTGCCAATCATTTATGAACGAGTTGTACCGTCACATCGGTCCTACCACCGATGTGCCCGCAGGCGATATCGGTGTCGGGGCGCGCGAAATTGGCTATATGTTTGGTCAATACAAACGATTGACGGGCCGCTACGAAGGTGTGCTTACAGGCAAGAGTCTGCTTTGGGGTGGCTCACTCGCCAGAAAAGAAGCGACAGGATATGGCGCCGTCTATTTTGCAGAATGCATGCTCAACGACCGCAACGATTCATTGAAAGGGAAAACTTGCCTCGTTTCTGGTGCTGGCAACGTGGCTATCTACGCCATTGAAAAACTGTACCATATGGGAGCAACGCCAGTCACATGCAGCGACTCTCGAGGTACGATCTATCATGAGCACGGTATTGATCTTAAGCTCCTAAAACAACTAAAAGAAGTGAAAAGAGCAAGCTTAGAAGAATATTTGGAAACTTATCCTGAAGCAGAATACACACCAGAGGGCGACTATCCTAATGAAGGACATGCTGTTTGGCGATATCAGGCTGATGCTGCCTTCCCTTGTGCGACTCAAAATGAATTAACGTCAGACGACGCACTGGCTCTTATCGAAAACGGATGTATTTTGATTAGTGAAGGGGCGAACATGCCAACCACCCGTGATGCTGCCAATATTATCGTGGACTCAGACATAGCTTATGGGCCTGCAAAAGCAGCCAATGCAGGCGGCGTTGCAACCAGTCAACTTGAAATGGCGCAAAACGCCAGCATGCAAAACTGGACGTTTGAACAAGTGGATAGTCAGTTGCAAACCATCATGAAAAATATTTTCATCAATGCAAACGAAACCAGTAAAGAGTTTGGCCAACCTGGAAATTTAGTTTTAGGCGCCAACATTGCAGGCTTTAGAAAAGTCGCTGATGCAATGATTGAGCAAGGTGTCGTCTAGATGAACGAGCCAGCAGGATGACTGCTGGCTTAATATAACTCCGCAATAGGCCGCGCTTTTTGATAAAGAGCTCCACTTAATTCGCAATAAGCGTTGTCACTTCTGTTTTAACGGAGTTGGCGATAAAGCAATTCTCATGGGCCATGTGGTGCAGTTTTTCTAATTGAGATGGTGTCGGTTGTTTTTCACCTGAAAATGTTATCTTAGGGTTTAACGTTACCTTTGATACCCACTCTTTTCCGTTTTCGCCTTTTTCAAGCTCCCCTACCGCTTCATCGAAGTAACTGTCCACAACGTAACGCCGCTTTGCTGCAATAGACAGGAAAACGAGCATATGACAACTAGAAAGTGCCGCGACAAACGCTTCTTCTGGATCAACGTTTTCTTCTACGGATAGTGGTAATGGTACTACGTGGGGAGATGGAGATGCTGGGACTTGCAACCCTCCATCAAATTGCCAAATGTGTGCCCTACTATACTTATTATCCTTAAACTCTTCGCCAGCTTTACGATGCCATTTGATTAAAGCGGAATGCTTACTCATTCTAACTCCCTGATTTTCCGACGACGAATCAACACTATCCGTCCTTGCCACAGTAAACCACAACAAAATGAGTTAAGGAAAGCATCGCACTCACAGGGACTATAAAATCTGTTGAGGATCGGCATTGTTCTTCTGGATATCATCCAAAAGTCTATGAGACTGATGGATGTTGACCTGTAACCGATTGATCAGCATCTGCAACTGCTCAATCTCGGGACTTTGGTTGGCTTTAAGTTGAGTTTCCAGGGCCTCCGTTTGGCTCGCCAAAATAGGTAAACTTAGGTTCAGTGCCATCCCTTTCGTTTTGTGCAACGTCAGCTCTAATGAAGCAAAGTCTTCAGCCATAAAGTATTCAATAAGCTCATCAACAGATGTCTCAAAATCGACAATAATGCTTTTTAGCAGCTCGTCGAGCGCTTCTGGCTCATCTCGTAAAGAAGCAAACATGCCTGAGCGGGAGAGTTCTTCCTCTGTTAACCTTAAGTTCTCGATTGGCTTACGTTGCAACTGAAGCACATTGCTGTCACTCGTTAGTGGCGGATTCTGTTTCGGTTCGAGTCTGGCTGCAAACTGTTTGAGAGCGTCTGAAAAGCTCTCATGCTGTAGCGGTTTTGTAAGCACATGGTCTGCTCCTGCTTCAATAAAGCTATCATGGGCTTCACGAAATACGTCTGCCGTGTACGCAAAGAGTAATGTCTTGATACCTAACTCTTGTCGGATAACGCGTGTCGCCTCAACACCATTCATCTCGGGCATATGGTTGTCCATCAAGATCAGGTCATACTCGTTCTCTTTCGCCTTTTTAACCGCGATTAACCCATTCTCTGCTACATCCACTTCATGCCCGAGCTTTTCGCAAAACCCTTTTGCCACAATGGCATTCACACGGTTATCATCAGCAAGTAGTATCTTTAAATGGTGTGATTTTGCGCGAGGTTTCGGTGCTTCTTGCTGCTTTTTCGGAGCAGATTCTACCCAAGGAATCGGCAACTCAACGATAAATTGACTTCCAACGCCTTCTATACTCTTGAGAGTAATATGGCCACCCATCAAATCGGTTAGTTTTTTGACGATGGCTAACCCAAGCCCTGTTCCGCCGAACCTTCGAGTCGTTGATGAGTCTGCTTGCTCAAACGAGTTAAAAATATGCTCGTGCTTGTCTGGCGCAATACCAATACCGGTGTCGCTCACGCGCATGACCAACAACTGATTCGATTCATCTAACTCGGTTCTAACCAGCACATGCCCTTCATTGGTAAACTTCACCGCGTTACCGGCGAGATTAAATAAGATCTGTCGTAAACGCGCACAATCCCCAGTAAATTCAGTATATTCAGAAACCTCGTTTTCCAAGATTAACTCGATATTTTTTTCATCAACAAGTGGTTTTATTGCGCTACACACCGGAGAAAGCACTTGATCGAGCTTAAACTTAGCTTGCTCAAATTCCAGTTTGTTTTCTTCAACTTTAGAAAAATCCAAAATATCGTTGAGGATAGTCATCAGATGCTGGCCAGAGTCAAGAATAACCCTAATGTGCTCTTTCGTCGTCGGCTCTTTGGTCTCTTCTGCAATCATTTGAGAAAGCCCTAGTACACCATTCATCGGCGTCCTTAGTTCGTGACTCATTGCAGCGAGAAAATTTGATTTCGCTTTTGCCGCTCGCTCGGCTTTGTTTCTCGCCTCTTCAATTTCAAGATTCAACTGTTTTAAGTTATGCATTCGGTGATGTGACTGATAAACAAACGCGCTAACTAGAAACATCACCGCAATAAATACAAACAACCACGTAAAACGCGCCTCACTTTGAGCAATATTGAGTAACCGATGCTCTGAGCTTTCGACAAACTCAATATAAGTGTGATCAAGCAGTTCATTCGTCAGCAATTCAATTCTTTTATCACTCGTTTGAAGCCGTTTAAGGAAGTTCGCTTCCTTTTCACTCTCAACTTCAGTTTGTGTTAGAAGCAACTGGTTGAGAAATTCAAAATAACGACTGCCACCCAATGATTGGCCGCGCTCGGTAGAAACATCTTGCTGATATAAATTGAACAACATGAGTAATGCATACCGATTTTCTACCTGAACACCAATTAACATATCAAGCTTCAACGTTGTTTGAAGCACTCGCTCCTTAAACTGTTCAAGCGTATCCCTAACTTTTATACGATTGGGTGTCACGGGAAACCAAACTGATGCCTTTGATGATTCCAACAGTGCCTGTGCTGCGATTTCTATCTCTACTAAAGATGTTGTTAACTCATAGTTTTTCCTATCTTCAACGGCATATCGGTTCACGATAACATCACGCTCTTCAATCAACTCATGTCCGATATTCATTAGCCCTGCATGAAATTCTTGAGCGTTTTTTGAATTCATATACGACATATACGCCAGTGTGCAGCACGTCAGTATCCCAATAAAAAAGCAAAAGTTGATCAGTTTGAATTTATTCATTTTCCAACACCTCTAAAATTATGGGTCTAGGTGCTGTCAACGACTGCAAGAATGCTTCAATGTCCGCGACATTCTCATCGTTCATCGTTATACCGAGCTGGGTTTTAGCCATGATTTGTATCGCGTCGGATAACTTATCGACTTGCCCATTATGAAAATAAGGACTCGTTAGCGCGACATTGCGTAAACTGGCTACTCTAAAATAGAATCGCTCTTCATCTTCTATCGTAACGAGTTGCCTGCCCGAGTCCTCTACTACTGGCTTATCCTTGAAATAGGCGAACCTTTGGATCATCGCTCCGCCGATATTTTTGCCCTGATGACACTGCACACAACCTGAAGTCTGAAATGTTTTCCAACCTCTGATTTGCTGTTCACTCAGTACATGCGTGTAACCCAATAAGTAAGCATCGAATGGTGCGCCAGGCGTCTGCAGCCCTTCAACAAACTCCACAATAGCGGACTTGATATTATGAACGTTAATCGGCAATTCACCGTCACGATTAAATAGAGCTTGATAATGTTCACTCTCTTTTACATATTGCTGTATTGTTTGCCAGTTTGAGTCCATTTCCATTGGATTATGGATTGGACCATCAATCTGAGCCATCAAGGTGTTTTCCGTACCATCCCATAAAAAACGATAATTTAACGCTGCATTAAACACTGTTATAGAATTTCTAATTCCATCACCTTTCACCCCCGTAGAGACTGGTGTATTTTCAGCGCCATTGGTTTGCAGATTGTGGCATGTCGCGCAGCTGACATTACCATTTGACGATAATTGAGGATCGCGGAAGAGATGCCAGCCAATTCTCGCTAGCTTAATATCTACATTAGGATCACCCTGTATGGGCTGAACTAGAGAGATATCACCTAACATCTTCGCGTTTCTTGCGATTGTTGTTTGGCTCAAAATGAGTATTACAACAGCTAGTGCGATTGCGCTGAATTGCCTCATCAACTACATACCTTAAACTTGTCATTGATATGAATTTAGTTGCATTTTGGCATTTTTTCCACCGACAGGAAGTTGAAAAACCGAGTTAAGTATTGCTTTGTTTAAGGCTTTGGTTGAAGAGAGAGTAATAAGGCGAATAGGAAGAAATCGATCGCCTTATGAGTAGCTAACGTATTGAAGTCTGAGTTTAGTGTAGAAAAGCCAAAAACCGTTGAAACCAAGTCACCTCTCCATAGGAGATCAGATCGAAAATAGTAAAGAAAACGGCACAGATAACGGCCAACTTAATCAAACGCAGAACAATAAACATAAACATCACAATTACCAATAATTTGCTTTAGTTTACTATCTCACACAGCGTTTATATATAAAAATGTAGTCTCCTAATTAGCCTCGGGAACTTATTCATTAGAACCTATACTCAAGCATCTCTAAGTTATTTGGATATACTTGAATTAGGATTTCAAAAAGTCCCTGTGACCACACAAGGAGGACTGCATGAAACGACTATGGATATGGTTCTTACCTTTACTCTTGATTGCCAGTCAAGCACTGGCGAATACTGTTTGGATTGTTCCTGTCAAAGGCGCTATAGGGCCTGCTACTAGCGACTATTTATCTCGTGAAATAGAAGAAGCTCAACTAAACGGTGTCAGTTTAGTGATCTTAGAGATGGACACACCAGGCGGCTTAGATAGCGCAATGCGAGATATTATTCACGCGATAACAACCTCCTCGACTCCCATTGCAACTTGGGTCGGCCCATCTGGCTCTAGAGCTGCCAGTGCAGGAACATACATCTTGCTCGCTAGTCACGTAGCCGCCATGGCTGAAGCGACAAACCTCGGAGCTGCAACGCCCGTCGCGTTAGGTGGTGCGCCTCAACCTCCTTCATCGGATGATGGCAAAGATCAAAACGCGGAAGAAACGCCAGAAGGAACCAACGAAAGCTCAGAGAAAGTTCCCGCTAAAACCGCAATGGAGAAAAAGGTAATTAACGACGCCAAAGCCTACATTAAAGGCTTAGCAAAACTTCATGGACGAAATGCAGAATGGGCAGAGAAAGCAGTAAGCGAGGCGGCGAGCTTGGATGCAACAGAAGCATTAGAGTTAAACGTGATCGATTACATCGCCAATTCGCCAGAGGACTTAGTCAAAGCCATAGATGGGCAAACTGTTAAAGTAAACAATCGCACTGTGACATTGTCACTTAAAAATCCAACATGGGTTGAAAGAACGCCAGATTGGCGAGCAGAAATGTTAGCCGTTATCACCAATCCAAACGTTGCCTACATTCTAATGCTCATCGGCATCTACGGTTTACTTCTTGAATTTTACAACCCAGGAATTGGCTTACCCGGTGTGCTAGGTGGGATTTGTCTGCTTCTTGCCATGTACGCACTACAAATGATGCCCGTCAACTACGCAGGTCTTGGTCTGCTGTTACTCGGTATTGCACTAATGATAGCGGAAGCATTCAGTCCGAGCTTTGGTATTTTGGGCTTAGGCGGCGTTGTCGCCTTTGTACTCGGTTCGATATTTCTCATGGACAGTGAGTTACCAGGATTCCAGATCGCCCTTCCTTTGATTTTTGGTATTGCCATATTTTCCGTGGCTCTAATCGTGCTGACCGTCGGCCTGCTGCTCAAAATTCGTCGCCGGCGTGTAACGACGGGTTTAGAGACTTACCCTGGGAAGGTCGCCGTGGTAAGCGATGACTTTATCGATGGCGAAGGACGCGTTCAACTCAACGGTGCGTTATGGCGAGCTAAAGCCAAAGACCATCAACAATTCAAACAAGGTGATCACGTCACCATTGTTAATGTTAAAGGGCTGACCTTAACTGTGATGCCTGATGACCGCCAAAATAAATAGGAGGCGCTTTATGATGCTCTATACCGTTGCGGTGATCGTGGTGCTGCTGTTCGCACTAGCGACCCAAATGTTCAAGGTTTTGAGAGAATACGAACGTGGGGTTGTGTTCTTTCTTGGTCGATTTCAAGAAGTCAAAGGACCTGGTTTGATCATCCTTATCCCATTTATTCAGCAAATGGTGAGGGTTGATTTACGTACTGTCGTTTTGGATGTGCCGACACAAGATTTAATTACCAAAGATAACGTTTCTGTGCGTGTCAACGCGGTCGTTTATTTTCGCGTAGTCGATCCTCAAATGGCGATTAACAATATTGAAAGCTACAGCGATGCTACCAGTCAGCTAGCACAAACCACGCTGCGCTCGGTATTGGGTCAGCATGAACTCGATGAATTGCTATCAGAACGAGAACGCCTCAATAAGGATTTACAATCCATTCTCGATCAACAGACTGATGACTGGGGAATCAAGATTGCTACGGTTGAAGTCAAACATGTTGATTTAAATGACAGCATGGTCAGAGCCCTAGCCCGTCAGGCAGAAGCAGAACGTAACCGTAGGGCGAAGATCATTCACGCTACTGGTGAGTTAGAGGCTTCAAATAAATTAAAAGAAGCAGCGCAAATGCTCAACGAAGCACCGAATGCACTGCAATTACGTTACATGCAGACACTCACTGAAATCACTACAGACAAGACATCCACTATTATTTTTCCAATGCCGATCAATCTTGTCGAAGCTGTCAGTGATATCGCCGAAGCGGTGAAAAAGAATAAAGAGACACAACATAAGTAAGATTCTGCCCCTAGGAAGTAACGACCACTCACGTTACTTCCTTATTTGGTACTCGCTTTAAGGATGTGCCTATCTTCTTTATCACATTCTTGTTTCATTACTTCTAAGCCCGTTTTAAAGCATGTTCGCCAAGCGGTTTCAACATCGGCATCATACCCGGAATCACACTGTCGAACCGTTTCTAACAAACTCTCAAGCCAAACATCAAAATCCTGCGGCTCTATACCAATATCTGCACTTGCATGCTTTTTCCCATACTTTTCCACCATTTTGTGCGCTTCGGTCGAGGTATCTGCCATCATAAAAAATACAATAGACCCTCTAAGCATTCTCACTTGTTGGTGCATGTCTATACCGTCAAACTTCTGTCTAAAGTTGGCACTTTTCGACCATAAATTTTTGTAGAACAAGTCGAAAAACTCCTGATCTGAAGTACAACGTTCATAGCTATCATTAAAAACTTCAATCACGTTCATGTTGCTTTCCCCTACGCCTCAATATGAGTTTAATTTAATATCAAATAAAAGCTTCCAAATAAGGACTTTTAAGTTTCAAATCGATCAACTCACATCGATTTTCAACAAAAAGTAAAAAGTGATTTAAATAAACACCCTCTTATCAATGAAAAAATATCCATTATCATGAACCCATATTCGAGGTACGCATGGTTGTCGATGCTAGTGCATCCTCATCTGTCATAACATAAAGAGGATATAAACGTGTCCCATCAAATCATTACCGATCTAAATAGCCGTTACACTGCAAAAAAATATGATGAAACCAAGCGCGTTTCTCAAGAAGACATGGCGATAATCAAAGAAGCACTGCGTTTGTCGGCGTCTTCTATCAACTCACAACCATGGAAATTCATCGTTATTGAAAGTGATGAAGCGAAGCAACGTTTCCACAATACGTTTGCAAATATGCATCAGTTTAACCAACCACACGCGAAAGCCGCATCACATACGATTCTGTTTGCTTACGATCCTAAATTTACTAAAGAGAAATTTGCGAAGCGTGTGGATGCAGAAGTAACATCTGGCCACTTGCCAGCGGAGATGTACAACAACTTTATGGGTGCTTACGCTTTTGCCGATGCAAATACGGACGAAAATGGCTTCAACGGAAACTGGACAAAAGCACAAGTCTATTTGGCACTAGGCAACCTACTACACACATTGGCACGACTAGGCATTGATTCAACACCGATGGAAGGTGTCGATCCGGCTCTGATTGGAGAAGAGTTTAAAGAAGAGCTCGAGGGCCATATTTGTGAAGTTGCGCTGGCAATTGGCTACCATAAAGATGGGGAAGATTATAATCATGGTCTTCCAAAAGCACGCCTTGCAATGGATGACGTAATTACGACTCTATAGTCGACCATTGTCTTAGCTTAGCGACTTAAATCATTGTTTAAACTAAAAAGAGCCGCATTAATGTGCGGCTCTTTTTTACTTGGTTCTGCGTCAACTTTACGCAACTTGCTCTGACTTAAAATTACCAAGCAATGCATCGTAAAGCTCATTGTCGCTTAACACACCAACCAGCTTATTATCTTCAACCATAAGCAGAGGCTGATTGCTACGCTGTTTAAGTTCAATCGCTTCTCGCATACTGATTTCTGGGCTAACCTGAACCAGAGAGTTTTCATTAACTTCGTCAAGGTTCGAAGAGTCGCTCTTCCATTGAATCAACGATTTATCTTTATCCGCTAAACTTAACCCCTTGCTCTCTTGTATCACCCAAATATCTTTATCAGGGCAAATCAGAACACGCGTATCTTCGCGAACCAAATCGTCACGCATTAAGGAGCGTCCCTTCAGCACATTTAATGGATTAGTGTGAGCAACAAAGTCCGCCACATAATCGTTTTCTGGAGCAAGAATGATCTGTTCTGGCTTGCCATGTTGAATCAGCTTTCCTGATTCCATAATGGCGATGTTGTTGCCGATTTTAAGCGCCTCATCCAAGTCGTGACTCACAAAAAGAATGGTTTTGTTTAGCTTTTCTTGAAGCAGAATCAATTCATCTTGAAGCTGAGCACGAATCAATGGGTCAAGCGCTGAAAACGGCTCATCCATTAACAAGATATCTGTGTCCATCGCGAACGCTCGCGCTAGGCCAACACGCTGCTGCATACCACCAGAGAGCTCGTGCGGGAATTTCGTTTCCCACTCAGACAAACCGACCATTTCGAGCTGTTCACGCGCTTTTTTACGGCGCTCTGCTTTGCCAATGCCTTGCATTTCTAGACCAAACGCAACGTTATCTAATACCGTTAACCATGGCATCAATGCAAACTTCTGAAACACCATGGATACGCGGTGAGTACGAAGGTGGCGCAACTTCTGTTCGTCACAGTTAGAGAGCTCAACCATGTCGTCGCCGTCTTTAATTTTCAGAGAGCCACGAGAAATTTCGTTCAACCCGTTAACTGTTCGCAGCAAACTTGATTTACCCGAGCCTGAAAGCCCCATCAAAACACAGATCTCACCCTGTTTCACGTTCAGCGAAACATTATCAACCCCAACCACTTGGCCAGTTTCATCAATGATTTCTTGTCGAGACTTCCCTTGATCTAGTAGTGCTAGCGCCTGTGCTTGTTGCTGACCAAAAACGACATCAAGATTTTTAATAGTAATAGCGTCCATGATTATGCCTCCTTCTGGTTTGGTGCTTTACACAAGCGATCAAGAATGATGGCAACGAGTACAATCGCTAAACCAGCTTCAAAACCTTGCGAGATGTTTACCGTATTCAGTGCGCGTACGACTGGTTTACCAAGTCCATCAGCACCAACAAGCGCCGCAATGACCACCATAGACAGAGACAACATAATGCACTGCGTAACGCCAGCCATAATACTTGGCAATGCCGCAGGTAACTCCACCTTAAACAGTAGCTTCATGCGGCTGGCACCAAATGCTTTACCCGCTTCAAGTAGCTCCTCCGGCACTTTAATAATGCCGAGGTACGTCAATCGAATTGGCGCAGCGATAGCGAAAATGATGGTCGAGATTAGACCAGGGACAATACCTAAGCCAAACAGAACCAAGGTTGGAATTAGGTAAACGAATGTCGGTACGGTCTGCATCAAATCGAGTATTGGCCGCAACAAGGTGTATAACCAAGGACGGTGCGCCGCCATAATGCCCAACGGCACGCCAATTAATACGGAAATCGTTGTCGCTGCAAACACAAGGACAAAGGTTTCCAGCATTTCTTGCCAGTAACCAAGGTTGAGAATTGCGAGTAAGGCCAACACGATAAATACGACAAGAGGAATGCTGCGATGTAAGAACCAAGCAATTGCCGCCGTCATAATGATTGGCGCTGCAGGTGGCATCCATTTAAAAATGTCCACCACGAAAAGAATGATCGTTTCAAGTGTAATAGAGATTGCATCGAAAAAACCCGATGCATTGATGGTTAACCAATCGACGCCAGTTTCCATCCATTGGCCCAACGGTAGTTTGTTGTCCGTAATAAAATTCAAAATAAAACCTTTGTGTTAATGAAGCGGGCAAAACTGCCCACTTTCTTTTAAAAAAACGAGCTCAAATACTGCTTATTAAGCGTTTGTTTTTAAGTAGTTTGTAATAGCTGTTAGCGCATCTTGGCCATCCACCGTTTTCACGCCCTCTAGCCACGCTTCAATTTGCTCTTGGTTTGCATTCAACCATGCTTGCGCTGCTTTTGATGGCTTCTGTTTCTGGTTAAGAATCGCTTCCATCAGTTCATTTTCCATTTCTAGGTTAAACTCTAGATTTTTCACTAGCTGACCTACATTTGGACACTCAGCGAGGTAATTTTTACGTACGTTTGTGTAGACGTTCGCGCCGCCGTAGTTAGGACCGAAGAAGTCATCACCACCCGCTAGATATTCCATTTCAACGTTACTATTCATTGGGTGCGGCGCCCAACCTAGGTACACAATCCATTGATTGCGGCGTGCGGCACGTGATACTTGAGACACCATGCCAGCTTCACTGGACTCAACTAGGCTGAAATCTTTTAGGCCGAATGCGTTACTATCAATCATTGACTGAATTAAGCGGTTGCCATCGTTTCCTGGTTCAATGCCGTAAATGCGGTCTTTAAATTTGTCGGCATGTTTTACTAGGTCAGCGAAGTTGGTCACGCCTGCGTCATAAACGTATTTTGGAACCGCTAGCGTGTATTTTGCGCCAACGAGGTTCGCGCGTACGGTTTCAACGGTACCTGCATCACGGTATTTCGCGATATCACCTTCCATCGTTGGCATCCAGTTACCTAAGAAAATGTCGATATCGCCATTAGCCATAGAGGAGTAAGTTACAGGCACAGACAGAAGATCAGTCTTCGTTTTGTACCCCAACCCTTTAAGTAACTCTGATGTAACGGCAGTGGTCGCAGTGATGTCAGTCCAACCTACATCTGCGAAACGAACCGTTTCACATTGGTTGGCGTAAGCGCCTGTTGCTAAAGTACTTAGTGCAATTGTTGAGAAGATTTTTGTCATCTTAGACATGTTAAATTCCTTGTAATGATTACTGACTTTTTCATTTTATGAGATCGAATCGAGATCTCTTTTTGGCGGATGCATTCGTTGCATCTCTTGCCAGTCCGGTGCAATCCAAACTGGTACGTTGTTCGACGTTTCTAGGGCGTTATCCAAAATCATATCCGCGGCGCGTTCTGCCACCATAATCGTTGGCGCATTTAAATTACCGTTCGGAATGGTTGGGAAAATAGAAGAGTCCACCACACGCAAGCCTTGAATACCGCGTACTTGGCATCGCTCATTTAAGACGGCTAATGGGTCATTATCTGCGCCCATTTTGCAGGTACAAGATGGATGGTAAGCACTCTCGACGTTTTGCTTCACCCATTCATCAATCTGTTCATCCGTTGTGATGTTCAGACCGGGTTGGATCTCGTCCCCACGAAACTCATCCATGGCTGGCTGATTGAGGATCTCGCGAGTAAGGCGAATACAATCACGCCAATCCTGCTTATCTTGTTCAGTGGAAATGTAGTTAAACTCAATCTTCGGCTTATCATTCGGATTCGCAGAGACAACTTCGACCGACCCGCGACTTTCTGGCTTGTTAGGTCCGACGTGCACTTGGAAACCATGACCATCAAAAGCAGCTTGCCCGTCATAGCGCATTGCCGCTGGCAAGAAGTGATATTGAATATTTGGCCACTTTAGTCCTTCACGAGAGCGGATAAACGCACACGATTCAAAGTGGTTAGTAGCACCAAGGCCTTTGCGAGTTAATATCCACTCAGTGCCAATCAAGCCCTTGCTCACCAACCCTAATTTGCTGTTGAGCGTGATAGGTTGTTTACAGTGATATTGGAAGTACACTTCTAAGTGATCTTGCAGGTTTTTACCTACTCCCTCCAACGAGTGTTTCACCTCAATGCCCGCTTTTTCTAATACTGCCTTAGGGCCAATGCCTGAAAGCTGCAACAGCTGAACGGAGCCAACCGAACCCGCACTCGAAATCACTTCATTATTCGCAAAACATTGCTGAATTGAACCTGACTTTTCAAATTCAACGCCTACCGCTTTCTTGCCTTCTGCACCAGTTTCTTCTAATAAAACTCGATGAACCGTCACCCTCTTCATTAGGGTGAAGTTTTTGCGTTTTTTAGCACGGCTTAAGTATGCGTTAGAGGTTGAAGCGCGTACGCCTTTGTCGACGGTCATATGCATTGGGCCAAAGCCCTCTTGTTGATAACCGTTGTAATCTTTTGTTTCTGGGTAGCCCGCTTCTTTGCCTGCATCAATAAAAGCTTGGTACAGTGGATTGAGCTTCATATCGTTGCCGTTACATGTGCCGACTGGCCCGTGATCGCCCCGATATTCATCAGCACCACCAATCCAAGACTCTGCTTTACGGAAATAAGGCAAACACGACTGATAATTCCAGCCTTTCGCTCCTTCCTCTTCCCACTGGTCAAAGTCACAAGCGTGTCCGCGAACGTAAACCATGCCGTTGATAGATGAGCTACCGCCCAGAACTTTTCCGCGAGGACAATGAAGTTGGCGACCATCCAACCCTTGCTCTTCAACCGTCTCAAACTGCCACGCGTATTTTTCAGTGTTCATCGGGTAAGAAAGCGCTGTTGGCATTTGGATAAAAATACTTTTATCCGACCCACCCGCTTCGAGTAATAGAACCGAATTTTGACCACTTTCACTTAAGCGATCCGCTAACACACAGCCGGCCGAACCCGCACCGACGATGATGTAATCGTAGTGTTGTTGCATTTTTATTCTCCTAGGAGTTAATACGAATCACCGTAGATAAGTGAACGAAATTAGCGTAGGAAAAATGCTTGAGAACAAGGCGGAAATTTTGATAAGTAGTTAACCTACAATCAAAATTGACAACGTAGTTATCGAGCATTTTAACAAGCTAAAGCGGTCAGTTATCTACTATGAGTAGTATCATTTGTAAGGGCTTTCGAAGTCGCTTAGCTGAACCAGAACACTCTTCGTTTGTGTGTAATGTTTAAGGGTTTCGACTCCGTTTTCACGGCCAACACCTGATTGCTTGTAGCCGCCAACTGGCATTTCTGCAGGTGAGTCACCCCATGTGTTCACCCAACAAATACCCGCTTGAATTTGATGGATAACACGGTGCGCACGAGATAGGTTTTGAGTAAATACACCTGCCGCTAAGCCATAATCGGTGTCATTTGCACGCGCAATCACTTCCGACTCATCGCGGAATTTCAGAACTGACATTACCGGGCCAAAGATTTCTTGTTGAACGTGGCTCATGTCATCATCGCAATCGACAAATACGGTTGGAGCAACAAAGTTACCATTAGCTAGGCCATTGTCTGTTACTTTGTAGCCGCCAGTCAGTAACGTCGCGCCACTCGCTTTCGCGGCTTCAATCGCTCCTAGAACTTTCGATTCATGATCTTTAGAGATTAGCGCGCCAATTTGCGTGTTCTCATCAAGCGGATCGCCGACGACTAACAACTCGGTTCGGGCTTTAAGCTGTGCGATAAAGTCGTCATAAATACCTTCATGGACAAATACACGTGTACCGTGCGTACAAACCTCACCTTGGGTGTAGAAGTTCGCCACCATGGCCGCAGAAACGGCATCGTTTAACTTCGCATCATCAAAAATAATCAGTGGAGACTTACCACCAAGCTCCATCGTTACTTGTTTTAGTGTCTTAGCGCTGTCACTCATGACGACTTTACCGGTGCCTGACTCACCCGTGAATGACACTTTTGCGATATCAGGATGCGCCGTTAGCATCTGTCCTACTCGGTAATCCCCTTGCACGACATTAAATACGCCATCTGGCATGCCCGCTTCTGAATAAATTTCGGCGAGCTTAAGCGCCGTTAATGGTGTTTCTTCTGATGGCTTGAAGATCATTGCGTTGCCCGCAGCCAGTGCTGGCGCCGATTTCCACATCGCAATTTGAATTGGATAATTCCAAGCGCCAATACCCGCGCAAATGCCCAATGGCTCACGACGTGTATAGAAAAACTGATCGTCGCTGAGTGGCTGCTGTTCACCTTGTAGACTTGGAGCAAGGCCAGCGTAGTACTCAAGAACATCGGCACCTGTTGTGACATCAACCGCGATAGCTTCTTGAATGGGCTTACCAGTATCTGCCACTTCCAATGCAGCCAACTCGTCATTACGCTCACGTAAAATGGCAACGGCTTTGTGTAAAATACGGCTGCGCTCAATCGCAGTCATCGCCGACCATGCAGCAAAACCTTTCTTTGCCGATTCAATCGCTGCTTGAAGATCGTCTTGGTTCGCTTGTTTAATGTTGGCCAATGGCTCACCATTCGCCGGATTGTAAGTGGTGAAGTGTTCATCTGAACACCCGTCGTACATCGCACCATTGATATAGTGTGCTTTCATTTCCATTTTGAAGACCTGTAACTTTTATATTTTTTCAGAATAAAACGTAAGTTGTTTTTCGAGATAATCGTTGATGATGATTCTCGCTCTTTCTGCATCAATGCCTTGCGGGTTGAGCGTTCCGCGCAGCCAAATTCCATCAATAAGTGATGCAATCCCATGAGCAACCAATTCAGCCTGCTCTGCATTTAATAATGCTTTGAGTTCTTTTCTTAGGTGGGACAATAGACGTCGTTCGTTGACACGCTGCAAACGCTTGAGCTGCTCGTCATGCATTGAGTACGACCAAAACGCCAGCCAAGTCTTAGCAACTTGGTTTTCTGCCTGATAGCCGACAAAGTTACCATCAATGATGGCGTTAATTCTTTGGTGATGAGCATCACTTGGCAGCTCACGTAACTTCTGTGTGATAGTGGACGAAAGCTGACGCAAGATTTCGCGCATCGTTTCCTCCAGCAATCCGTGCTTACCACCGAAATAGTGGTTGATAATCCCCGTTGATACACCGGCTTCTTTGCTGATTAACGAAATACTCGCCGCGTGTAAACCGACTCTATCAATCACTGACATTGTCGCTTTCACAAGCTGCGGTTTTCTGATTTCAGGCATCCCCACCTTTGGCATTTTGCGTCCCTGTTATTTTTAATTGAACGGTTAGTTAAATATAAAATGCCTGAAAATTAATTCGAACTCAAATTATTTTTAAAGAAAAATGTTAGTAAAAAAGGATGAAAAGTTGAGGGTGTACGAAAAATTGCTCAGCAAGAACTTGTCGGGATAACTAGATTTTAGTTTAAGAACAAACAAATAAGATAAACAAAATCAAACATTTAACTCTTAATCTATTTTTAAAACGATGATGAACGAGTTGATTTTTGAACAACAAAAATCTGTGCCACAAAAAATTTATATCGACCACTAATCATTTCACCTGTACACGGTTTATTTGTACAAAGAATAGACACACTAGTTTGTTATAGTTTTGTAGACACAAGTGGCATTCGCACTTTGAAGGTGAAGGAGGCAAAAAGAGAGGTTATGTTGAACGCCATGAATATGCGATTCGATATCCTTAAGCCATTTTTAAGTAATATCGCCAAGTGACTTTAAGATGCTAGATTCAGCGTTTTATATTCGAAGCAAGGATCTCAAAGTCACTTGGCTATCAAAGTAAATGGGAGGGATAAGTTCAGATTCATCGTGCGATGAGCCTGAACTCTTGATTTCTGTTACGCTAGCGAGCGACCTTTCACGCAGTTGCGTCCGTTCGCTTTCGCTTGATAAAGCAATTTATCGGCCTGATCGCAAAGTGATTTAAAGCTCATCTCATTATCTTCAGTGGTAACGACTCCAAAACTACAGGTCACTCTCACTTCTTCTTTCTGTTCCGTAACAAAGCCATGTAGGGATAAAGCGCTACGTAAACGTTCGGCAGTAATAAGAGCGTTTTCATGGTCTGTATTGGGCATAACAACAACAAACTCTTCACCACCAAAGCGAGCAACAATGTCGTTCTCACGTACAGTTTCCTCCAACACTTTGGCAACGCCCGTTAGTACGGTATCTCCAAACACATGCCCATAGGTATCATTTACCTGCTTGAAATAATCCACATCGATTAACGCTAAAGTTACTGGCCCCGATTGTGGTTTATTTGGCACCATTTTCTGTTTATCGAGTTTGCTATCTACCCATTTATTTAAAGCTAGATAACCGTACTTGACTTGCTCGACTTGCTCAAAAACAAAGTGTTGTATCTTTTCTTGCTTAGATTGAGGTACCGGTTTCTCTTTTCGCTCACGCCTCACTTCTACTGGCTTAGTGAACCAGTCCTCTAAAAAACGGCGATTGAACAACCCTGTCAATGTGTCTGTCTTTGCGAGGCGACGCATTCTCAAACGCGAGCGATTGACGACGAGAAATACTACCGCCATCAAAAATAGAACACCGATGAGCGCAAGTAGCGCTTCACCCAATAAGTAAAAAGTACGACGGTTATTTTCTAGCTCCATACGCTGCAACACATTGTTCCAATTGAGATCTTCGTTCTCATATTCAAGTCGTTCCAACTCAAATAACGTCTGCTGGCGCTCAAGATTTTCAACTTCTCTTTGATTGCTAAATTGGATAAATTTATCGTGATAGTTACCGTAAGTTTCGAATGCTAGTTTAAAGTCATTGCTTCCCGCATAGGCCATAGCGGCGACTTTTAGTAGCTCCATTTGCTGTTGCTTGACGTATCGACTCTCTATAATCTCCGGCAGCATTGGCGCGATCATCGCTAAAAGTATTTCAAATTGCTGCTGCTCTAACATATATTCGGCTTGTAACAACTTAAATGTTGCCAAATACGCGCTAGACGTTTCTCTGTACTGTAAATTCTCCGCCAGCTTCAATTGGTTAACCATCTTCTTTTCTTGATTCGTCTCGCGATATAAAGCTGCAAGTTCAAGGTTAACTCGAAATCTAAAGCGTCCATCACCGATAATTTGAGCCAGCTTTAACGCTCGCTGATATGACGCTATCGCCTCTTCGTATTGGAACTGTGCTTTATGAAGTTTCGCTATCGTCAAAACGCTCAACAACTCATTGAACGACATACGCCTATCCCTAAAATAGCGATATGCTTGTTCCAAAAGCGCCTCAGATCGGTCGTAACCCTGAATTTTGACAAGTACGTCACCTAGCTCTAGTGCTGCACGTTCGACCAGCCCGTGAACACCTGAAGATTCAGCCGCATCCATGGACGACATAAGTGCAGCATAGGATTTTTTAAACTCACCTTGCTCATCGTAATAGCGTCCTTTTAGCAACAGGATTTCTGATTCAAGTTGCTTATCACCATTCTCACGCGATGTTTCCAACAAGCTATCCAACGCAGAAAGCGCGGTATCGATATCGCTCTTTCCAACCATAGTTCGCATCTGAATCAACTTAAACAGGAGATACTCATGGCTCTGTGGACGTACAAGCTCCAATCCTTTTTGAACGACACTCTGACTCTCTTCTACGCGCCCTAGCAGCTCTAAAACCGTGGCCTTGGCAAGCCAGTAACGCACCAACAGCGCTGTTGGTTGGTTTTGTAGTAAAGACTCTTCTTCTAACGCTTCAATCAAAGCTAAAGAACTCTGAGGTAATGCGTAAATTTGATTTTCGATGCCTTCTAACGACTGTAAAAACTTACCTTCCTGTTCCACCTTTTCTGTGGAGGCCTGAACAGAAAAACACAAACACCCCAATAATAGCGGTATCGTCCTAAGCGAATGAAATAGTGACATTATTGCTCTTCCCTAATGGGTAGTTACTTCAGTGTAATTGAGAATTCTGATTATTTATTATTAAGACAACTGAAGGTTATTCAGTCAGCCTCATATTCCCATGTATTTTGCGCTGAATAATAAATCACCATCTTTAGATGCCGAAATAGTTTTCGGTTGCAATATGACCAATAAGAGTGTTTTTTACACACCAAGAATAATGATCTCGTTAGTGAGACAAAAGATCGTCTTAGTATAGAATCAATTTTTATACCGTTCGATGAGATAGCAGTCGACCATGCATCCAATACATTTTTCAGATAGAAGCAATAAAAGAAAGGAGAAAGTGGAAGGAAGCGGACAATCAAACTCGCTCCCCTTTTTTATGTTGCAGAGGGGGTTACATTCGCATTCCGCCATCAACTTCGAACACTCGTCCGGTCACGAATTCGTTGGTTAACACGTATTTTATGGTCGATGAAATTTCATCCGCCAAACCTAAACGTCCAACCGGAATCATTCCGATTAAACGTTCCATCGCTTCAGGTTTTATTTGGTCTGTCATGGCAGTTTTGATGACACCCGGAGCAATCGCCACTGAGCGAATTCCGAAACGCCCTAACTCTTTCGCCCACACCGTTGCCATGGTGGCTACCGCCGCTTTAGATGCTGAATAGTTGGTTTGACCAATATTCCCGGCACGCGCAACGCTGGATATGTTGATCAGAACCCCTTTGCTATCGGTGTTCAGCATTACCTTGCTCGCTTCACGGCCACACAGGAAAGTGCCTGTTACATTCACATCTAGAACAGACTGAAATTGTTCCAGCGACATCGTGTTAACCTGACCATCTTTGACTTTAATGAACATACCATCACGCATAATACCTGCGTTATTGATAACGCCGTTGAGCTGCTTGAAATCTACCTCAATTTGCTCAAAAGCAGTGCACACCTGCTGTTCGTCAGTCACGTTCGTCACATAAAAGCGAGCGGTAACGCCGAGAGATTCACATTCCGCTTTCGTTTCAGCCAGTTGCTCTGAATTGAGGTCGATAAGCGCAAGATGAACGCCATTTTCCGCCAGTGACAGTGCCATTTGTTTACCCAGCCCCTGACCAGCCCCCGTGATCGCAATAACCTTATTTGCTAGATCCATACGCACTCCTTAGGCCTGATTTTGCTTTTGGTAGAACTCAAACAAGCTTGAGAAATCTTTATGCCCGTTGCCCTGACCGTTGTGAAAATTAAACAGGTTACGAGCCAAGCTACCCATTGGCGTCGATGTTTGACTGGCAACTGCCGCTTCCATCGCAAGACCCAGATCTTTAGCCATTAACTGGCTCATAAAGCCGCCTTGATAACCATTGCTTGCAGGCGTATTTTCCATCACACCTGGACAAGGGTTATAAAGCTCTAGCGCCCAGTTACGTCCTGAACTTTGCAACATGATGTCGGAAAGCACTTTGGGATCGAGTCCGTTTTCCATCCCTAAATTGAGTGCTTCACAGGTGCCGCTCATCAAAATGCCCAACATCATGTTATTGCAGATCTTCGCCACCTGACCAGCTCCAGCATCGCCCGCATGGAAGATGTTTTTACCCATGTGGCTAAGCACCGCTTTGGCTTGAACAAAGTTCTCTTGTGAGCCGCCAACAATGAAAGTTAACGTACCTGCTGCTGCGCCCGCAACGCCACCAGATACTGGTGCATCAACAAAACTGATACCAAGTTGCGATGCTTTTTCGCCAACCAAACGAGCAGTCGCAGGATCGATGGTGGATGAATCAATCAGCAAGGTGCCTGATTCGACGCTATCTAATATGCCATCTTGACCAAGATAAACGCTTTGAACGTGTTGGCTCGCTGGCAGCATAGTGACAACCACGTCAACACCTTGTACTGCCTGCTGAACGGAATCGGCACTTGAAGCGCCCAATGCGGTCAACTCCTCAACTGCGCTTGGGTTCAAATCAAATACTTCGACGTTCAAGCCCGCTTTAAGTAGATTCTTAGCCATAGGCGCACCCATGTTACCAAGGCCAATAAATGCAATTTTGTCCATATCGTATTTCTTCCTTGTACTAAAGTGCCGCTATAGCTACCGACGATGCGGTCAGTGGGTATTCTGCTGAGTCAATTGGCGAGAAGAAGCGCTCCAAAACTTGTGGCGTTACGTCAGAAACCGTGCGATGTTGCCAAGTCGGTTGATTGGTTTTATCAATAATCAGCGCACGAACCCCTTCTCTAAAATCACCTTCTAAGCCACAACGTAGTGTTAGGTTAAATTCCATATCAAAACACGCTTTCAAAGAGAGGTTTTGATACTGCGTTAACTGCTGATAAGTGATACTGAGCGACAACGGACTGCCATAGTTCAGTGACTTCTGCGCATTGACGAACCACTTGTTATCAACGTTAGCACGGCTGATTGCATCAACAATTGACGCTAAGTCACCCGAACATAACTGCTCAATCAATTCCGCATAGGGCATCAACATCCCTTCGGTTGGCTCGTCCACGTGTACCGAACGCAGCGTAGTGGCGATTTTTTCGTTGATGTTCGCTTCACCTTTCCAACTTACCGATGCAAGCAGATCCAGCAGCACTTGCTTGTTTTCTGGCTGTGCAATCCATTGGCTTAACCCCAACGCTTTCATATCTGTTGCGTTAATTTGGCAAGCCGTCAAACTTAAGAACACTGCCAAATGTTTTGGCAACTGGTTCAGGAAGTACGTCGCGCCTACATCTGGGTAAAGGCCAATTTTAATCTCTGGCATTGCAAAGCGTGTGGTGGTTTCTGCTACGCGATGGCTGGCACCCATAAACAGGCCAACTCCCCCGCCCATCAAATAACCATGTCCCCACGCGATGATCGGTTTTGGATAAGTATGAATAAGATGGTCACAGCGATATTCGAGGTCAAAGAAGGTTTCCATGGCTGAAAACGCAGAATCAAAGTCTTGCTCTTTGTTTTCAAGTGCACGGTAGATCGCTTGAATATCACCACCAGCACAAAACGCTTTTTCACCTTGAGCATGCAAGAATACCGCGACGACGCTGTCGTCCGTTTGCCATTCATTAAGCTGTTTGTACAACTTCTCAATCATCACGTAACTCAACGCGTTGAGAGCTGCTGGGTTATCAAGCTCTAGCACACCAATAACAGAGCCATCTGCGCACTCAAGTTTTGAAACATTTACTGTACCTGTCATTTGGCCTCCGCTAGCTGTTTGTCCATTGTGGCTTGCGCTTTTGCAAAAACGCATTCACACCCTCAGTCTGATCTTGTGTATTGAACAGCTGTAAAAACAGTTCACGCTCCAAAACCAATCCAGCTGCATGAGTTTGGCTGCGTCGACCTTGAATGAGCGTTTTGCACGCAGACACAGATTTCGGTGATTGACCTGCAACACGCTGTGCTAGCTCCATAGCCGCTTCGAGTGCTTGACCTTTCGCCACCACCTCTTCGACTAACCCAATTTTTTCCGCTCGCTCGGCCGTCACACGCTCGCCACACAGGATCATACGCTTCGCCCAACCTTCACCTACCAACGCGGTCAGGTTTTGCGTCCCACCCGCACACGGCAACAAACCTACCGATGCTTCAGGAAGTGCCATTTGTACTTGTTCTTCTGCGATACGAATGTCACACGCCATCGCCACTTCCAGACCGCCGCCCATCGCATAGCCATTAATCGCTGCGATAGAAACCCCATCGAATGCAGAAAGCGCTTCAAACGCTTCACCAAATGCGAACGCCATGTTTGCTGCTTGTGATTTATCACCCGATGCAAAGTTATTAAGATCTGCTCCAGCAGAAAAGAATTTCTCGCCTTCGCCTGTTAAAACCAACGCATAAATAGAGCGATCATTACTAAGTTCAATTGCCAACTCTTTTAGCTGATTCAAAGACTCAAGCGTCCAAGTGTTCGCTGGCGGATTACTAATCGTGAGCTTGGCAATATGCGCTTCGCGCTCTAATTTGATTTGTGCCGTCATAATCTTTCAGTCCTTTTTAATTTCTTTAGGTAAGGCTGTGTCTCGCTGACTAAAGCAGCTCAACGCCTTCCGTTAGTAATCGTCTTGCGACGATCAGACGCATGATTTCGTTGGTACCTTCAAGAATTTGGTGAACACGAACGTCTCGGAAATGGCGCTCGACTGGATATTCTTTTATGTAACCATAGCCACCGTGAATTTGCAGCGCCTGATCGCAGACTTTAAAGCCCACATCAGTAGCAAAGCGTTTTGCCATGGCACAGTACGCACTTTTTTCTGCGTGCTGGGCATCGAGTTTAGCGGCAGCGAGTCGCACCATTTGACGCGCAGCGACCAGCTCAGTCGCCATATCAGCAAGCTTGAACTGCAACGCTTGAAATTGCGCCAGTGAACGGCCGAACTGTTTGCGTTCGTTCATATATTGCTTGGCTTCGTTCAGTGCTTGTTGCGCAGTACCGACGGAACAAGTGGCGATATTGATTCGGCCGCCATCCAGACCAAGCATGGCGAACTTAAAGCCTTCTCCCTCTTCACCCAACAGATAGTCAGCCGGAATACGAACATTTTCGAAGGTAATCATGCGAGTTGGCTGGCAGTTCCAACCCATTTTGGCTTCTTTTTTACCGTAGCTAATGCCTTCGCAATCAGCAGGAACAACGAATGCAGAAACGCCACTCGCTCCTTCACCACACGAACGCGCCATCACGACTAATACATCTGTATCACCGGCACCCGAGATAAACACTTTTGCGCCATTGAGAACAAACTCATCGCCATCACGCACTGCGCTAGTCGTTAGAGAAGCGGCGTCAGAGCCGGCATTAGGTTCGGTTAAACAGTAGGAAGCGAGCTTTTCACCCGAAATTAGATCCGCGCTAAATTGCTGCGCCACTTCGGCTTTGGCAAAGCTGGTGATCATCCACGTCGCCATGTTGTGAATGGTCATAAACGCAGTAGTCGCGGTACAACCCATAGCCAACTGCTCGAAAATGATCGCCGCATCCAAACGAGATAACCCCAAGCCACCGTGCTCTGGTGGCGTGTAGATACTCAAAAAGCCCAGCTCACCCGCCTGACGCAGTACATCTTTAGGGAAGTGATGGTTTTCATCCCACTCGGCCGCGTGCGGCGCTAACATTTGGTCTGCAAACTGCTTTGCTACTTCGGCAAACGCGAGTTGATCTTCGTTTAATTCAAAATCCATCTTGAAGTCCTAAGGTCTAATTCGTTGCATTTGTATCCGAGCCAAGCCCTCTAAAAGGATGAAGGGCTTGGCTAGAGGTGTCGCTAATCCAGTAATTAGCTAAGTTGAATAGTCATGTTTGGACCGCTTGGAATGTCATCTTCAAACCAACGCGCGGTGACAGTTTTCGTCTCGGTGTAGAAGCGAACCGCTTGTTTACCGTAAGCATGCAGGTCGCCGTAGAAGCTGCCTTTCCACCCAGTAAACGAAAAGAACGGCAATGGCACCGGAATCGGTACGTTGATTCCTACGTTACCTACTTCGATATTGTGTTGATACTTTCTCGCGGCAGCGCCGTTCGCCGTGAAAATAGACGTACCATTACCAAAGCGGTTTGCATTGATCAGTTCAATCGCTTCATCTAGGTCATCCACTTCCATAGTTAACAGTACAGGCCCGAAAATTTCTTCCTGATAAATCGACATGTCTGTGGTCACGTTGGTAAACAGTGTTGGCCCCACCCAGTTACCGTTCGGGAAGCCAGGTACTTGGCAGTCTGTCCCGTCCAGAACACAATTCGCGCCTGACGCTTTGCCTTCATTAATCAGATTCACCACTCGCTGCTTCGCTTGAGGGCTAATCAGTGGACCATAACCGGCGGTTTCATCATCCCACGCGCCAGGCTGAACCTGAGCTAACGCCTCTTTAAGCTCTGGCATCCATTCTTTGGTTTCGCCGACAAATACGGCAACCGAAATCGCCATACAGCGTTGGCCTGCAGCACCAACTGACGCGCCAACTAGGTTATTGATGACTTGCTGTTTGTTTGCATCCGGCATGATGACCATGTGGTTCTTAGCACCTGCAAATGACTGCACGCGTTTCAGGTTGTCTGTACCTGTTTTGTAGATGTACTCACCAACGGGCACAGAGCCAACAAAAGAGATCGCACGAACAACTGGATCAGTCAGAATGCGGTCGACTTGCTCTTTGGTCCCGTGAACAACTTGCAATACACCTTTTGGTGCACCAGCTTGTTCAAATAGCTCTGCCAATTTCATTGCAGTCAGCGGAACTTGTTCCGAAGGTTTTAGAATAAAGGTGTTGCCACAAGCGATCGCCATCGGGAACATCCACAATGGGATCATCGCAGGGAAGTTAAAGGGTGTGATGCCAGCACAAACACCGAGCGGTTGAATGTAAGAGTAACCATCAATATTGGTCGCGACGTTTTCCACCGTTTCGCCCATCATTGAGCTACAAATGTTCGCCGCTTGTTCTACGACTTCAATCCCACGCCAAATGTCACCCTTTGCATCCGCGAGGGTTTTGCCTGTCTCACTTGAAAGCAGTATCGCCAACTCATCGTGTTGCTCTTTTAGCAGATGTTGGTAACGCAACATCAATCTAGCACGCTCCGGCGCTGCAACTTCTTTCCAGCGTTTGAACGTTTCTGTTGCGCTGGCAATCGCCGCATTCATTTCCGATTCCGTGGCACAAGGTACTTGTGCAATCACTTCGTTGGTTGCCGGGTTGGTTACATCTAGCCATTGTTTTGAATCGGAGATGGCAAATTCACCACCGATATACTGCTTTACTTGTTCTGTCATGATGACATCCTTGTATTTTTCAGCTTGTTACTGACTACTGTTATGTAAGTGAAACTTTGTTGAGAGTGATTTAGCAGATTTCAATCGCGATAGCGGTAGCCTCGCCACCACCAATACAAAGCGATGCAACGCCACGCTTACCACCAGTTTGTTTTAGCGCATGAATCAAAGTGACAAGGATTCGATTGCCACTTGCGCCTATTGGATGCCCCAGCGCACAAGCCCCTCCGCGCGGGTTCACTTTGCTCTCGTCCAGTTCGAGTGCTTTCACCGCGTATTGAGTCACGACAGCAAAAGCTTCATTGATTTCCCAAAGGTCCACGTCCGATTTTTCCCAGCCCGTTTTTTCCAGCAGCGATTCAATCGCGAAGACTGGTGCGATGGTGAACTCATCAGGCTGTCTTGCATGCGTGCTGTACGCGACAATTTTGGCTAGAGGTTGAAGGTTTTCCTGACGACCAAACTCACTATCGACTAAGATCATTGCCGACGCACCATCCGAAATGGAACTAGAGTTTGCTGCGGTTACGCCGCCATCTTTGGCAAACGCAGGGCGTAAGGTAGGAATTTTAGTGACGTCGAGTTTGCTCGGTTGCTCATCATCTACAACCAAGGTTTCGCCGCGCCGACTTTTTACGTTAACAGGCACGATCTCTTCTTTGAACAAGCCTTGTTCGATTGCTTGCTGCGCACGAGTCACCGACTGCTGCGCCCAGGCATCCATACTTTCACGGCTAAACTGATACTTTTGCGCCGTCTGTTCTGCAAAGACACCCATCAGCTCGCCTTGGTAGGCATCCTGCAAACCGTCATAAAACATGTGATCAAGCACTTGCTCGTGACCTAAACGGAAACCATCACGCGCTTTCTTTAATAGATAAGGAGAAGACGACATGTTTTCCATGCCACCAGCGATGACAGCATGCGCATTACCAGATTGAATAAGGTCATATGCCAGCATGACGGTTTTCATACCCGATCCACAAACTTTGTTCAGTGTCGTACAACCAATCGATTGTGGCATTTCAGCTTTAAGACTTGCTTGTCTTGCAGGCGCTTGCCCCACACCGGCGGGTAAAACGCATCCCATCAACACTTCGTCTATTTTGTGCACATCGAGTTGGCTTTCGGCTAGCGCCCCTTGAATGGCTTTCGCACCAAGTTCCGTGACATCTGTTGAAGCTAATGCACCTTGAAAAGAGCCGATAGGCGTTCGCTTAGCGGCAACAATCCATGTTTCATTTTTCATTCCATTAACCTTTTGTTGACGTTTACGTCATAACTATACTAACATTTACGTTAACGTCAAGTTTGAGGTTATTGTTTGTTCGAGTGATTCTTTGATTTCGAGTAAATGCGAGTGATATCAAGGCTCAAGAGTGGATGTTGTTTGTTTACTTTAACGTTAACGAATTGTATATTCATGTAAATGTTATACGAAAGTCGTAAGGTTAAGGAATGAACACATTTAAGATCAGCGAGCTCGCGAAAGAGTTCGACATTACTACTCGAAGCATTCGCTTCTACGAAGATTTAGGTCTCCTAACTCCAGAACGTAAAGGCAACACTCGAATCTACAATGGTCGTGATCGAATTCGACTGAAACTGATTTTGCGAGGTAAGCGATTGGGCTTTTCTCTTGCAGATATCAAAGAGTTATTTGAACTCTACGATACCGATCAAAGTACTGAGCAGTTGAACTATATGATTCGGTTGATCGAAGAGAAGAAGGCAGCATTGCAACAGCAAGCAAACGACATTCAAGCGGTAATGATGGAGTTAAATGCTGCGCAGTTGCGATGCCAAAACACACTGAGATCCATGAAAGGCGAAAAAGTCACCTAACACCTCAACTCTGGGATGTAGGTGACGTAAAGGCAAGGACACGCAATGAAATCTACCTACTCTTCCCTGAACTTTGTTTATGACGAAAATACCGATTTGCTTCGCGAGCAAATCAATAGTTTTGCTGCAAGAGAAATTGCGCCGCTAGCGCAATCTATCGACCAAACTAACGACTTTCCAAACCATCTTTGGTCCAAATTAGGTGACATGGGTCTTTTAGGTGTGACCACCAGCGAAGAGTTTGGTGGTGCAGGCATGGGCTATCTCGCCCACGTTATCGCTATGGAAGAAATCAGCCGAGCATCCGCTTCGGTTGCGTTAAGTTACGGCGCTCACTCCAACCTTTGCGTCAACCAAATCCACCGTAACGGTACACAAGCGCAAAAAGAGAAATACCTACCTAAACTCATCTCCGGTGAACATATCGGCGCCCTTGCAATGAGTGAACCCGGCGCCGGCTCTGATGTGGTCTCTATGCAGCTTAAAGCCGAACGTAAAGGCGATATTTTCCTGCTAAACGGCAACAAAATGTGGATCACCAACGGCCCTGATGCACACACCTATGTTGTCTACGCAAAAACCGACCCAAGCCAGCACTCCAAAGGCATCACGGCGTTTATTGTGGAACGCGGATTCCCTGGATTTACTCAAGCACAAAAACTCGACAAGTTGGGCATGCGCGGCTCGAATACGTGTGAGCTGGTCTTCCAAAACTGCGAAGTCCCTGCGGAGAATATTCTCGGCGAAGAAAACCAAGGCGTGAAAGTATTGATGAGCGGCCTCGACTACGAACGTGTGGTGCTTGCAGGCGGCCCACTTGGCATCATGCAGGCGTGTATGGATATCGTTGTGCCTTACATTCACGACCGTAAACAGTTCGGTAAATCCATCGGTGAATTCCAGCTAGTTCAAGCAAAAATCGCGGATATGTACACACAAATGAATGCCGCTAAAGCGTATGTTTACGCCGTCGCTGCCGCTTGTGATCGCGGTGAAACCACACGTAAAGATTCTGCTGGCGCGATCCTCTACGGCGCAGAGCTGGCAACCAAGATGGCACTGGATGCGATTCAACTACTTGGCGGTAACGGCTACATCAACGAGTTTGATACGGGCCGTTTGTTGCGAGATGCCAAGCTGTATGAAATCGGTGCGGGCACGTCAGAAATTCGCCGCATGCTTATTGGTCGCGAATTGTTTAACGAAAGCGCCTAATCATCATACCTAGGCGGTTCGAACTCGAAACAACTTCCTTATTCAATCTAAATCTTATTCAACCTAAATAAAGACGGGTGGTGACACCCGTCTACCGAATGGAGATCGGCTATTTATGGCTTGTTTGACGACCAATATTAATACCCATTCAGAGCAGTATCAGGAAAACTACCGCTCTATGGCGTCACTTGTAGATCAACTTTATACCGTGACTGCGCAAATCGAAGATGGTGGCGGTGAGAAAGCCCGCGAGCATCAGCAGAAGAAAGGCAAACTTCCGGTACGTGAGCGCATTCTTGCCCTACTCGACCCTGGTTCGTCCTTTCTAGAAATTGGTCAATTTGCTGGCTGGGATGTGTATCCAGATTACGTTCCATGTGCTGGAGTGGTTGCCGGTGTGGGTGTAATTGACGGCACCGAGTGTATGATCGTTGCCAACGACGTGACGGTAAAAGGCGGCAGTTACTACCCACTCACCGTGAAAAAGCACTTAAGAGCACAAGAAATTGCAGAAAAATGCCAACTGCCGTGTGTTTACTTAGTCGACTCTGGCGGCGCTAACCTACCCCGCCAAGATGAGGTATTCCCAGATAAAGACCATTTTGGCCGTATTTTCTACAACCAAGCCCGTATGTCGGCCAAAGGCATTCCACAAATTGCGGTGGTGATGGGGCTGTGTACCGCTGGCGGTGCTTATGTTCCTGCCATGTGCGATGTTTCCATCATTGTAAAAGAACAAGGCACGATCTTCTTAGCGGGCCCTCCTCTGGTAAAAGCAGCAACAGGCGAAGAAGTCAGTGCGGAAGATCTTGGCGGCGCAGACGTTCACTGCCGTACATCTGGTGTGGCGGACTATTACGCAGAAAACGACCACCATGCATTAGAGCTGGCAAGACAAGCGGTTTCACAAATCAACCACTTGAAACCCGTCCAACTCAAGCAAAAAACGCCACAGGAACCACGCTTTCCTGCGCGAGAGCTGTACGGCATCGTCGGAACCGATCTTAAAAAGCCGTTTGATGTAAAAGAAGTGATTGCCAGAATTGTTGATGATTCACAATTTGATGAATTTAAAGCCTTGTTCGGTGAAACCTTAGTCTGTGGCTTTGCCCATATTCACGGTATGCCGATTGGCATTGTCGCTAACAACGGCATTCTATTTTCAGAATCCGCACAAAAAGGCGCGCATTTTATTGAGCTGTGCGCACAGCGCAAAATTCCTCTGCTTTTCTTGCAGAACATCACTGGCTTTATGGTCGGTCAGAAGTACGAAGCCGAAGGCATCGCCAAACATGGCGCGAAAATGGTAACTGCTGTTGCGTGTGCAGACGTGCCGAAGTTTACCGTAGTGATTGGTGGATCGTATGGCGCAGGAAACTACGGCATGTGTGGCCGCGCTTATGATCCAACCATGATGTGGATGTGGCCAAACGCGCGCATCTCCGTCATGGGTGGAGAGCAAGCGGCTAGCGTGATGGCGCAAGTGACCCGCGATATCAAAACTCGCAAAGGTGAAAGCTGGAGCGTAGAGGAAGAAGAAGCGTTCAAACGTCCAATTGCGGAGCAATATCAGACTCAAAGCCATGCATACTACGCCAGTGCTCGTTTGTGGGACGACGGCATTATTGATCCCGCCAAAACCCGTGATGTTGTCGGCATTGCTCTGTCTGCTGCGCTTAATGCGCCAATAGCAGACAGTAAATTTGGCATCTTCCGCATGTAGTCGGATGCAAGGCAAGCCTTAACTCCTCGCGAATACCGATGTTTATACAAGTAACGGTTAGCGAGTATTGGAATACAGACTGAAATGTCAGACAAAGGAAGTCACATGACCGGACTACTGCTCGAAAAAGACAACAATGGCGTTGCTTGGTTGAGCCTCAATCGACCAGAGAAACACAACGCGTTTAATGATGAATTAATTGCTTCACTTATCGAAATCTTGGAAAAACTTGATAGAGACGACTCTCTACGTGCATTGGTACTAACGGCGCAAGGTAAACACTTTTCTGCGGGTGCGGATCTTGGCTGGATGCAGTCAATGGCCACCAAAACCGAGGGTGAAAACCTGCAAGATGCACAGCAACTAGCAAAACTTTTGCATACGCTGGATACCTTTAGCACACCGACTATTGCTATGGTGCATGGCGCTGCATTTGGCGGCGCACTTGGGCTTATCTGCTGTTGCGATATCGCTATCGGTACACCTGAAAGTCGCTTCTGTTTGAGTGAAGTGAAGCTCGGTTTGTTACCCGCCACCATCGGACCTTACGTAATCCGAGCGATTGGACAAAGACAGAGCCGACGCTACTTTTTAACCGCGGAACTGATTGATGCCGAAACCGCGCTATCGATGAGTATTCTTCATCAGATAGACGCTCAACCACGTGAAGCCGTCAATCGCACCATTGATCACCTGCTCAACAACGGTCCACAAGCCATGCAGGCAGCAAAAACGCTCTGCTTACGTTGTGACAATCAACCTATCGAGCATTCATTAATTGAATACACCAGCCAAGCTATTGCAACCGCCCGCGTGTCCGCAGAAGGACAAGAAGGACTGAGTGCATTTTTTGAAAAGCGCGCCGCCAATTGGAGGAATCATGTTTAAAAGAATACTGATCGCAAACCGCGGTGAAATTGCCTGCCGAATCATTAAAACCGCAAAAAGCATGGCTATAGAGACGGTTGCCGTCTATTCCGAAGCGGATCGCAGCAGCTTACATGTTAAACAAGCGGATTTCGCTGAATGCATTGGCCCCGCTCCGGCGAGTGAATCGTATCTCGATATCGATGCGATTATCGGCGCTGCGAAAAAATGGCAGGCCGATGCTATCCACCCTGGGTATGGTTTTCTTTCCGAGAACCCGAAACTGGCGAAAGCGTGCAGCGAAAATGGCATTGTTTTTATTGGCCCTTCCACCAGCGCAATTGAAGCAATGGGTTCGAAGTCGCAAGCCAAAGCCATCATGTCTGAGGCGAACGTGCCCTTGGTTCCCGGCTATCACGGCACAGACAACAGCGTAGAGCACTTATTAGCGGAAGCTGAAAAAATCGGTTACCCAGTGATGCTTAAAGCAACACAAGGTGGCGGCGGCAAAGGCATGCGAGTGGTCAACAGCGCAGCCGAAATGCCGCTGGCTATCGACGGAGCGCAGCGTGAAGCACTGTCAAGCTTTGGCGATAAGCAGCTTCTAATCGAAAAATGCATATTGCAGCCTCGCCACGTGGAAGTTCAGGTATTCGCTGACCAGCGTGGCAACTGTGTCTATCTTTCTGATCGCGATTGTTCCATTCAGCGTCGTCACCAAAAAGTAGTCGAAGAAGCACCAGCTCCCGGTCTTAGTGATGAACTGCGTAAACAAATGGGTGAAGCTGCGGTTCAGGCCGCTCAAGCGATCGACTATGTTGGCGCTGGCACGGTGGAGTTCTTACTCGATAGCCGAGGTCAATTCTACTTCATGGAGATGAATACCCGTCTGCAAGTTGAACACCCTGTCACTGAATTGATCACCAGCGTTGATTTGGTGGAGTGGCAATTCAAAGTTGCAGCTGGCGAGCATTTACCTATTTCGCAATCGGAAATCACCCACAACGGTCATTCAATTGAGCTGCGAATTTACGCAGAAGATACAGACAATGACTTTATGCCGTCGACTGGCCGCATTGATTACTTAAAAGAACCCGTATCAGACAGTAGTGCGCGCCTAGCGTGCGTACGCGTTGATAGTGGTGTTACCCAAGGCGATAGCATCAGCGAATATTACGATCCAATGATCAGCAAGCTGATCGTCTGGGGGCAAACTCGTGATATCGCTCTAAAGCAGCTTAAGCAGGCGTTAACTCAATATCACGTACGTGGCGTAACGACAAACATTGGTTATCTGCACAGCATTATTTCGCAGCCAGCCTTTGCAGAGATTGAGCTTGATACAGGTTTCCTCGTCACACATCAACAAGGCATAAATGAGCAGCAAGACGTGTCGGATTCAATCTGGCTTACATTGGCGGCGGTTGCTCGCTGGAATGATCTGATTTCAAAATCAGACAGCTCAACGTTACCCGCGCCAACCAAACGAGGTTTTAGACTGTCGGTTGACAACGTTTACCGATTTAACTTCGCGGATGCCAATACCAATCATCAAGTACGTTTGCATCATTCGTCTCAAGAGTATTCGTCTCAGCAATCATGCACTCAACATTCCGAGTCCTTCACTATCGAATGTGGCGAAGAACGACATCAGGTGACACTGATTGAAAGTGACAACCAGTTTATCGTCGATATTGATAATGTGCGTTACACCTTTAATGCACTTAGCAACGAACAAAAGACAACACTATTTTATCTTGGTCAGCAGCGCACGTTCGCTCATCAACCTAACTTTGACTCTGCAAAAGATGTAGATGATGAACTAAGTCCAACCGCACCACTCAACGGCATAATTTCAGCAGTTATGGTGGCTAAAGGTGACGAAGTGGCGGCGGGCGATCCGCTTTTGGTACTCGAAGCAATGAAAATGGAATACACCATCACGGCTCCGGTAGCAGCAAAAGTCGACGAATTGTTTTATCAGCACGGGGACCAAGTACAGCACGGTTCCATCCTGCTGAATTTGTCTTTGATATCGGATAACGTCAGTGAAGATAAGGAGCGCGAATATGCTACCAGCGAAGGTTAATATCGTCGAAGTCGGCGCTCGTGATGGTCTGCAAAATGAAACGGCAGTGACGCTGGTTGATAAAATCCGTTTGATTAACCAACTAAGCAGCAGTGGCTTAAAGCATATTGAGGCTGGATCTTTCGTCTCTCCAAGGTGGGTGCCTCAAATGGCCGATTCCGATCAGGTGTTTGCTGGTATCTCAAAAAAGCCTGAAGTGGTTTATAGCGCGCTCACACCAAATCTCGCAGGGTTAGAACGTGCGCTGGAAAGCGGTGTAAAGCGAATTGCGGTGTTTGGCTCCGCTTCAGAAACGTTCAGCCAGAAGAACATCAACTGCAGCATTACCGAAAGTCTCGCTCGATTTGAACCCGTTATCGAATTGGCGAACCAGCACAACATTCCTGTACGCGGGTACTTGTCTTGTACCATGGTGTGTCCATATGAGGGAGTAATCAAGCCAGAGCAAACTACCAAGGTCGCCAATACGTTGTTTGATATGGGATGTTATGAGATTTCGCTCGGTGATACTGTCGGTAAAGCAACGCCTAATCGCGTTATCGCCATGCTGGATTCGTTGTTAACGCTACTGCCAAAAGACGCGCTCGCAGTACATTTTCATGACACTTATGGACAAGCATTAGCCAATATCTACCAAGCCTTGTTAATGGGCATCAACACCATTGATAGCGCAGTAGCGGGGCTCGGCGGCTGCCCTTACGCGAAAGGAGCCAGTGGCAATGTTGCAACGGAAGATGTACTTTATCTGTGTGATCAACTTGGGATTGAAACAGGCGTTGACCTTGGCGTCATCAATGAAGCGGGTTGGCAAATTTGCCGTGCGTTAGGAAAGTCTCCTGCTTCTAGGGTCGCATTAGCTCTGGGCGATCCGTATAGCTTGTAAATCATCAACAACCAATCAGGTAATGTATTTCAACGGGCATGCAGACGTACGTGCCCGTTTTTTGTTGTTACTCATAAAAACCTTAACGCTCAACGGTCTTCATCACATTAATTAGTATCTGATTTCAGCTACAATTTAGTTTCAAACCGAACATATAAAACAGGATCAGGTAAATGCTCATAACATTTCGTTGTCGAAGCCACTCAAACGTCACAATGTTTGGTGATATTGCATTAGATATGCTCAAAATGATGGGTCACAGCGGCACGGTGCCGGGATCAATTTCCGCTCAAGATGTTCCTGACGCGCTATCAAAATTAACTTCTGCTCTATCTGCGAAAAATGCAGCTGAAGAAAACCTCCCTACTGATGTAGACGAAGAGGAAGAACAAGCAGAGCCCTCGGTAAGCCTAGGACGCAGAGCGTTTCCACTGATTGAGTTGCTAAAATCAGCAATCAAAGAAGAATGCGAAGTCATGTGGGACAACCAATAACGCCTTCAAACTGGTTTCTAGCGAGGTGAATCCGTGTTGTGACCGCCTCGCTATGGTTACTCGACACCAAGATAAGAACACCAATACCGCTTATCGCCCTATCCGTTTCTCTCCCTAAACAACTTGATTTGCCCATCAATGTGCACATCTCGTTGTGGAAACGCGATTTCAATGCCGTGCTTTTCGAAAGCTTCGTAGATTTCAAAACGCATGGCACTTGCGACCGAGCGAATACCGCCCTCAACCGTTGAGTTAATCCAAAAATAAGATTCGAAGATCAAAGCATTGTCACCAAAGTCTTGAAAAAACACATCTGGCGCTGGCGAACTCAGAACTTGCGCTTGCTGCGAAGTCACTTCCGCCATTAAGGCGGCAACCTGTTTGACATCGCTCCCATACGCGACGCCGACGACGACCGAGCCACGAACTAATCTGTCGCATAACGTCCAGTTGATCACCACGTTCTCAATCAATTGACTGTTGGGAATGAGCATGTGAACGCCATCGGTTCGCCTGATTCGCGTTGAACGTGTATTTATTTGCTCGACAGTGCCTTTGGCGCCCTCAACCTCTAAAAAGTCCCCAATTCGGATTGGCTTTTCACCAATCAAAATCCAGCCACTTATGAAGTTGTTAATGATGTTTTGCGCACCAAAACCGAAGCCGATAGCGATGGCACCAGACAGAAAGGCAAACGCGGTAATTGGCACATTGATCATCGAAAGTGTGGTCATAAAAATAATGGCGAGAGCGATGACAAATAATATCCGTTTAACCAAATGAATAACGTTTGGATCTTTCCCCGATGAGGACATTCTTGACGTAACGGTTTTGATTAAAATTTTGGACAACCATAAAGCGACAATCACCCATGTCGGCACCATCAATATCGCCCACAACGTGATAGGTTGTTCGTTAAAGGTAAACAGCGTTGTTTCTAAAAATGAAATGACCCGTTCGAACATAAAGTGCTCACTCTTGATTCATCGTTGCCAGCAAGCCAGAGCGCCTAAGTCTTAAATTTTTAGGTCAATCGATAGCGCAAGCGGCTCAACTAAGTTCTTCTTATTAACTATATTGTAATCTACGTAAAACGCTTCGAGTGGTTTCCCACTTTGGCTTCAACCGATTAAGCCATTTAGGGAGCACGTCTTTGTGAACTAAACGAGCCAATCAACCAACTGGATACGCAAGGCAAATCAGTGATAACTTTCTGATTTTTAAGCATCAAATTTTCACTTCGAATCACTCTCACTTATTATGCACCTTATTGCGAATAACATTGATGGAATGATTGTTATGTCAGAACTGACTCGGATGCGCTCTGGAGAAACCTATAATTGTCTGGATGAAGAACTAAAGCTAATGCGCGCCAAAACCGCGCAGCTTGTCTTCCAATTTAACCACGAGCCAAACCCAGATATACGTAGACAACTATTGGCAGAAATGGACGTCCAATTAGAAAACAGCGCCTGTATAGAGCCACCGCTTCAACTTACCTACGGTTGTCACTTGTCCATCGGAGAAAACACCTACATCAACTGGGATGCCATTATTCTGGACAATGGGCAGGTTGAGGTTGGCGCGAACGTCATGATTGGGCCTAGAGTGCAAATTTGCACAGCCGCTCATTCACTCGATACACAAAGACGCTTATCCGGAGACGAGATCGCCAAACCGGTAAAAATCGGCAATAACGTTTGGATTGGTGGGGGCGCTATCATACTGCCAGGAGTGACCATTGGCGATGAGGCCGTCGTTGGCGCTGGCTCTGTCGTAACCAAAGACGTTGCGCCGGGCGATCGAGTCGTTGGAAATCCGGCGCGCTCCATTAAACCCAAAAACTGAAGAAAGTGGCTATTTCGCCAAATGATCGCGAATAATATTGGCAAGCAGATTGAGAGCATGAACGTATTTGTCATTGAGCTCAAAAGAAGCGTTAAGACGAATACAGTGATCGTATTGTTCTGTCAGGCTGAACATCTTTCCCGGTGCGATGCTGATATTACCTTTTAGTGCTTCTCGATATATCGGCAAAGCATCAATATGCTTGGGGAGCTCTAACCAAATAAAGTACCCGCCGCTTTGGCTTAACACGTTGACTGCTTCAGGTAACAGCTCACTAAGCAGATCCGTCATCTTACTTTTACGTTCAAACAGCTTTTTCCGTAACTGCTTCAAATGCGATTCATAATTGCGGCTTGTTAAATAGTGCACCAATGTCATTTGCACTGGTGCACTCGTCGCTAATGTACTCATTAACTGTAACTTTTGTACCTCTAGCGCCCGCTTTCCTGCCGCAACCCAACCAATACGTAGCCCTGCGATTAATGATTTTGAAAACGAGGAGCACAACATGGTATTGCCCGTGTCATCAAACATTCTTAGTGGGTAAACCGAGTCATTCTCGGCATGCAGTTCGCTGTACACATCATCTTCAATCACTGGTACGTTATATCGCTGTGTCAGCTCAATCAGCTTTTGTTTTTTTTCGTTAGAAAGCGTAAAACCCAGAGGATTCTGGAAGTTCGACATCAGCCAGCACGCTTTCACATCGTGTGTTTGCAGCGCTCGTTCCAATGAGTCTAGGTCAATGCCCGTGACTGGGTCTGTTCTTACTGAGAGCGCTTTCAAACCTAACCGCTCTAAGGATTGCAATGCACCATAAAATGCAGGCGACTCCACAACCACCCAATCTCCCGGTCTTGTGCAGGCTTGCAAACTGAGCGTTAACGCCTCCAGCGCGCCTGCCGTAATGACAATTTCATCGGGTGAAATTTCAATGCCTTTCGCAGCATAACGCTTCGCGATGATGGTGCGTAATTGCTCGTTTCCCGGCGGTAAGTTATCAAAGGTGGTGGAAATCGGCATATTGCGAGCGGCTGCGCTCATCGCCCGATTCACGTGATATCGTGGGTACAAACTTGGGTCTGGATAGGCAAAGCCAAAATTGATCATGGATGGATTTTTACTCGCCTGCAGAACATCAAAGATAAACTCATTGATGTCTACCTGCTCAGTCCACGAAACCGCGGCTGGCGCTTGGGGTTCATTTGAGCTCTTAATATTGGGCGCGACTCGATAACCAGATCGCGGCTGTGACGTTACCCAGCCTTGAGATTCCAGAATTTGATAGGCATGCAACACCGTCATCAAGCTTAAACCCGAGTGTTCAGATTGGCGACGCAGAGAAGGCAGCTTGTCACCCGGATGCCATATCCCCGATTTTATCTGCCTTTTAAGCTGTTCCACTAACTCTTGATACTTCGCCAAACGCAAATCCCCCTCCATAAAGCTGAATTCAATATAATAACACTTCAATATTTAATCTGTTATAGGTTTATAGTCACTGTCTGTACCTACTTCCCCTAATCCACTCCTTTTAAAATAGCCCTTTCATCAAACTTAAAAAGATCAAAGGAAGTTTAATGTTTGGCCTCGACGCATTTATGCTTGCGCGGATACAGTTCGCCTTTACGGTATCCTTTCATATTATTTTCCCCGCTATCACCATAGGTTTGGCCACCTATCTCGCCGTGCTGGAAGGCTTATGGCTAAAAACACGTAATCCCGATTACCAAAAGCTCTATCACTTCTGGTCGAAAATTTTTGCGGTTAACTTTGGGATGGGCGTTGTATCTGGCCTTGTCATGGCCTATCAATTCGGCACCAACTGGAGTGGTTTCTCCGACGTCGCTGGTTCTATCACTGGCCCATTACTGACTTATGAAGTGTTAACGGCATTCTTTCTCGAAGCCGGATTTCTTGGCGTGATGCTGTTTGGTTGGCGTCGCGTCGGCGAAAAGCTGCACTTTTTTGCAACCTCGATGGTGGCGTTAGGCACGATCATTTCGACCTTCTGGATTCTCGCCTCCAACAGTTGGATGCAAACGCCACAAGGCTATGAAATTGTCGACGGACGCGTGGTACCAACCGACTGGTTTGCTATCGTTTTTAATCCTTCATTTCCTTATCGTTTGGCGCACATGAGCGTCGCGGCTTTTGTCAGTTCAGCACTCTTTGTAGGCGCGGCAGCCGCTTGGCATTTATTGAGAGGCAATCAATCGACTGCGGTAAAAACGATGTTTTCAATGTCGCTCGGGATCTTAGTGTTCCTTGCGCCACTCCAAGCCGTGATTGGCGATATGCACGGGTTAAACACCTTGGAATACCAGCCCGCCAAAATCGCCGCCATCGAAGGACATTGGGATAACAGCGATGGCAAACCAACCCCATTGATTTTGTTCGGCATGCCAAACATGGAACAAGAACGCACAGACTATGCCTTAGAAATTCCTGTTCTAGGAAGTTTGATCCTACGCCACAGTTTAACTGAGCCAATCCCGGCGCTGAAAGACTTCCCGAAAGAGGAACGACCGAACTCACCTATCGTATTTTGGTCATTTCGAATCATGGTCGGGCTAGGACTTCTGATGATTTTACAGAGCTTCTACAGCATATGGTTACGAAAAAAGAACACGCTTTATACCTCGCGTTGGTTCCTCAAGTTTTCATTGTTTATGGGGCCATCTGGTCTTATCGCAATACTCGCTGGCTGGTTTACGACAGAGGTTGGTCGGCAACCTTGGGTCGTTTATGGCGTACAAAAAACGCGTGATGCGGTTTCTGCACACGGAGACCTACAAATGAGCATCAGCCTGCTGTGTTTCCTTGTTGTATACAGCTTGGTATTTGGTTTTGGTTATTACTACATGATCCACCAAATCAAGAAAGGCCCCGATGCAATCGAACACGATGAGCACGACATGACGACCGTTTCAGGTCGCATTTAGAATTTGTCACAAAGTGAAGGTAGAAAATATGCATTTTGATTTATCCGTGATTTGGTTCGCGATCATCGTTTTTGCCACTTTGATGTACATCATCATGGATGGCTTCGATTTGGGTATTGGAATACTGATGCCCTTCATCAAGGATGAAAAACAAAAAGACGTCATGGTCAACAGTGTCGCGCCAGTTTGGGACGGCAACGAAACTTGGATTGTGCTTGGAGGCGCATCTCTATTTGGCGCTTTTCCGATGGCTTACGCGGTGATTATTGAAGCGCTAACCATCCCTTTAACGTTGATGTTGATTGCTTTGATCTTTCGTGGCGTCGCGTTTGAGTTTCGCTTTAAAGCATTGGAAAGCCACTTAAAGTTCTGGGATCGCTCTTTTATGGTCGGCTCGATTTTAACCACGTTTTTCCAAGGCATCGTTGTTGGCGCGGTAATTCAAGGCTTTGCGGTGGAAAACCGCGTCTTCGTAGGTAGCCAACTCGACTGGCTCAGCCCTTTTCCCATCTTTTGTGGTTTGGGTTTAGTCGCAACGTACGCGCTGCTTGGTAGCACATGGCTCATCATGAAGACGGAAGGTGAACTGCAAAACACGATGTACCGCTTCACTAACAAAACACTACTGGCAATGATCTCCGCATTAGTCATTGTGAGCGCTTGGACTCCACTTGCTTACCCTGCCATTGCGGAAAGATGGTTTTCTCTGCCTAATTTGTTCTACTTACTGCCCGTACCTGTCATTACTGGGCTGGTATGTTTGAAGATTGCCGACTCCGTTAAAAAGCGTAAAGAGCGCAGCCCTTTCGTGATGGCATTGGTGATCGTGATTCTCGGGTTCGCTGGGCTTGGCATCAGTATCTGGCCAAATATCATTCCTCCTAGCATATCAATATGGGAAGCAGCGGCTCCTGCAAGCAGTCAGCGCTTTATGCTCGTTGGAGCAGTGATCATCATCCCGATCATTCTGGCTTACACCTTTTGGAGTTACTACGTCTTCTCCGGAAAAGTGAAAGAAGACGAAGCGTACCATTAACAAGTTGATAAGGAGTGAGTATGAAAATCAAAAATTGGTGCCGCCAATGGGCTTGGATGGTTGGAATTTGGGTCGTTAGCGTCGCTGCATTAGGGTTAGTGTCTATGTTATTTCGCGTCATGATGACCGCTGCCGGGTTAAAATCTTAGCTCGGCACTTTTAAGTCAATACAAAATGGATGCCTCTAGATCTTGTGTAAGAGCTAGAGGCGTTGAACCTAATACTCAATCTTAATGAAAAAGCCAAGCGTTAAGAATCTACTCAAAACATTCTTTCATAAGTCTACATTGCCTGAAGTCGTTCATGCATGCTTACGAGATCAAAAGGTTCAAGCTTTTTCGCAATGCTCAGTAATGCTTCCTTTTTATCTTGCGGTAAACTTTGAAACTTCGACTCTAAACGTAAATCCACTTTGCTAAAAAGTAGCTTTCTAATTTGACTAGCTTTTGCCTTTGATAATTGCAATCCATCATTATCGGAGGTTTCAATTATCATGATAATTCTTGCTAAATCACTGAATTCATCATCAGAGCATAAATAAAGTGATTGTTTGTATAAATAGCCAACCGAAATTTCAAAATCAATATTAAGCGCTTGAATCTTATCGACAATGTTTTCACTCACATCATTTTGAGAAGAAGAGTTGATACAATCATCAAATCGCCTTTCAAATGTAACAAATCGATTATTGAGCTCGTCCAACATAGTCGTATCTTTTGCGAATGATTCTATAGGTAAAACCAATAAGAACATTGGCAGTAGGTATTTTTTCAGCGACCGACTATTCACAATCAAGTCCTTCTTCTAAAAAACTTTCATGCGGTGTTGGTGCAATTGTTGCTTTCAAATTCAAGTCCATTAAACTCGCCAAATGGCTTTCATTAAACTCTGATAGCTTTTGCAGCTTTAGGCTGGCTTCATTAAACTCTTGGTAGAACTTATCAGGTTGAGGTATCACGACTGTTTTTATGTTTGCCCGTGTTGCCGCAAGCATACCCGAATAAGAGTCTTCAAAGGCAATACAGTTACTTGAATCTACACCTAGTTTATTGATTGTTAAAAGGTAGACATCTGGCTCTGGCTTACCCTGCTCTACATCGTCTGACGATGATATCGCGTCAAAGTAACTGGCAATACCGAGTTTGTTCAAAATGATGGGAATGAGTTGATAAGGTGAATTAGTAGACAACCCTATCTTAAACCCTTTTTCCTTAAGCAATTTGAGTGTTTCTGTAACACCCTCTAATTCGCATCCTTTTTCAATTATTAATGCCTCCACTTTATCCACAACAGCATTCTCTACTTCCTCTAGGCTCTTTTCTTGCCAAGGATTACGTTCATACCAAAACCTTGTTACTTCACCTGTCGTCATAGTTGCAGTCTGCTTTGACAGCACTTCGGTCACTTGGACACCAACTGATGAAAACACCTGCTTTTCCGCTTCCTTCCACAAAGGTTCTGAATCAATCAGCAACCCGTCCATATCAAAGACCGCAGCGTATATCATTGGTACATCCTCAGTAAGTTCTATTCGTTGAGTAAGATTTGTCTATTCAACCAAAGCATAGCTTTGCATATAACGAGTGAGAGTATCACATTTGCCTGTGGCTATCAGAGCCAATTCGATGACTCATCTTTAAGCCTCAACATGACCGATGTGCATGGCTACTTTTAGCGCTTGTTTATTGAGATTAGATGCCTCCCAAGCAACAACAACACGACTAATGAGAGGGATATTATCAATCTCAGCGACTGTCGCGGAATCATCGAGATGTTCAGCCAGTGAGCGCGGAACGAGAGCAATACCTAACCCGGCCTGCGCCATGGCAATCGTCGTACGAAGTTGCGGTGCTGCGAACTGTGGTTCGAGCCTTACTCCTGCGTCGGCAAAAAGTGTGCTCATGCCATCAAACAATGCGGGTCCAGTCTCTCGTGGAAACAGTAAAATTTTATGGCCTCTCAACTGTTTCATCTGGATACAGGGATATTTTGCCAGTTCATGCCCCGCCGGAATCACCGCGACAAACGGGTCGTTAAACAACACCTTGTGCTCAAAAGGCTCACTGGCGTAACAGGGTAGCCGCATGATTGCGAGATCAAGTTGTTTGCTTTTTAACTGAGTGGCAAGCTCTGGCATTGACTGTTCCGCCGTCTGTAAATGAACCCCATTATCTTGAATACGCCCAATCCTCTCCAATACCTTAATGCAGGTTGATGTTGACGTCGCGAACCCAATTTTAACCTGCGTATTTTCACCACGAGCAATCTGACGAGCTTTTGCTTTAGCGCGTTCCACATCAGCAAGAATATTTACCGCATCCGTATAAAAGACTTGCCCTGCATGGGTCAGCTCTACTCCTCTAGACAAGCGCTTAAATAGGTCCACACCAAGCTCATGCTCTAACTTTTTGATTTGTTGACTTAAAGGAGGTTGCGCAATCCCTAGCTGTTCAGCTGCTCGGGTAAAGTGACGAGTCTCGGCGACCGCGACAAAATACTTCAGGTAGCGAAATTCCATATATTTTCCATATCAAAATAAATCTTTTTTATATTGGATTTAGCACCGTGTAGAAGTCAATCTAAATATACTCTTCATTGCATAAATGGTCTTACTCATGCGTGGATTTTATAACCCTCTATGTGCTTGTTCGCTTGAAGTAGCGAAAGAATTTTCTGAATACCATCACGTTACCGGAGATGGTGAGATTTATCAGACTTCGTTAATGAGTGCTTTGATAGCTGGTGTTTACGAAGGCTCAACAACCATAAAAGAACTGCTGAAACATGGGGATTTTGGTTTAGGTACGTTCAATGAATTGGATGGTGAGTTGATTGCTTTTGATAAGGAAGTTTTTCAACTCAAGTCGGATGGCTCCGCAAACCCGGCAGACCTAGCGCAAAAAACGCCCTTTGCTGTCATGACTTTTTTTAAGCCTGATATCGAGCTGCCATTGACATCGCGCATGTCACGTCATGAAGTCCATAGCCTCATAGACGACCTGGTTCCAAGCGATAACCTATTTTGCGCAGTGCGCATTGATGGTGTTTTCGATTCAGTTCGTACTCGTACCGTACCTAAACAAACACGCCCTTATCGACCAATGCTTGAAGTGGTCAAAGAACAACCAACATTCCGCTTCACGCATAAGCAAGGCGTGGTCGCCGGCTTTCGCAGTCCTAAATATACGACTGGCATCAATGTACCCGGCTATCACGAACATTTTATTACCGATGACCGCCAAGGAGGTGGTCATATCCAGGATTACAGCATTTCGTCAGGATTTCTCCAGATTGGCAAAGTCTCACGGCTAGTGATTGATACCCCAGTATCGACAGACTTTCTCAGCGCCAATTTGGCTCCGGAAGATATAAATACCGCCATAGAAAAGGCGGAAAAGTAACAAAGTCAGGCAAATAATAAGGACAACAAATGCAATCCAAACCTTCAAATAAAAATGGAGCTCAGTTGATCGCTCAACAGCTAGAGTCTCTCGGCATTAAGTACATATTCGGTATTCCCGGTGCAAAAATCGATCGACTGTTCGATGCGATTGAAGACACTAACATCCAAATGATTCCTGTACGTCACGAGGCTAACGGCGCATTTATGGCGGGCGTTATGGGAAGACTAACCGGCAAAGCAGGCGTCACGATGGTTACGTCAGGCCCTGGCTGTGGAAATCTAGTTACGGGGGTGGCAACAGCAAACTCCGAAGGCGATCCGCTGATTGCTATCGGTGGTGCGGTGAAACGAACTGACCAGCAAAAACAAACACACCAGAGCATGGATACCGTCAGTATTTTTCGCTCTATAACCAAGTTCAGTGCTGAAGTGCAGCATGTGGACGCCGCAAGCGAGATCATGGCGAACGCATTTCGTATCGCAGAGTCAGGTCGTCCTGGGGCTTGCTTTTTGAGTCTCCCCCAAGATGTTTTATCCGAGCAAACCCAAACGGACATTATTGTCCCCTCGCCTTACACACAGCCTGGTTGCGCAGACATCGCAGCAATCGAAGAAGCGGTCAATCGAATCAGTAAAGCAAAGCGCTGTGTGGTTTTACTTGGCCTTCACGCGAGCCGCAGTCAAAACGCTGCTGCTATCGCCCGATTTCTTCAAAATACGCAGCTACCCGTTGTCGGCACTTACCAGGCCGCCGGCACGGTAGACATCAATTACTATCATCACTTTGCTGGGCGTGTCGGTTTGTTTAATAACCAACCTGGCGATGTTTTACTGCGGGACGCCGATTTAATTCTCACCATCGGCTTTAGCCCAATAGAGTATGACCCTGAGCTTTGGAACAGCCACCGCAACCCAGTGATTCACCTCGATATTGAACCAGCAGAATACCAACTTAATTATCAGCCTTGTGTTGAAATCGTCGGAAACATTGCGCAGTCATTAGACAAGATGGGCAGCTATATCTCTGAATATGCCCGCCTTTCCCCAACGGCACTTTCAGTACTGGAAGAGGTAGCCCTGCAACGGCAAGTGATCAAAACCTATCCCAATGTCTATCACAAGCAAGGATTTCATCCACTGGCACTGATTAAAGCCATGCAATCTATCATCACACCAGATACCACGCTATGTCTTGATATGGGGAGCTTCCACATCTGGATCGCTCGTTACTTAAGTTGTTTTCGAGCTCGCCAAATGCTGGTGTCTAACGGCCAACAAACAATGGGCGTTGCACTACCATGGGCCATTGGTGCCAGCCTACTAAAACCTGGTAGCAAAGTGGTATCGATATCGGGAGACGGCGGTTTTATGCAATCGAGCATGGAGTTAGAAACCGCGGTTAGACTGAACTGCAATATCGTCCATATTGTGTGGGTTGATAACGCCTACAACATGGTAGAAATGCAAGAAATCAACAAATATCAGCGCTGCTCTGGTGTGAAATTTGGACCAATTGATTTCAAGGCGTACGCCGAATCATTTGGCGCGAAAGGCTTCGCAGTGACTAGTCAACACGAATTGCTACCGACATTGAATAAAGCCATGGACGTTGAAGGACCAGCAGTGGTGGCTATCCCCGTAGATTACAGCGACAACGACAAACTGATGTTGCCGCGCACAGAGAAAAATCAAGATCCCGTTTTTGTAAGTTTCGAAGGAGAAATCGCATGAGAGGATTAAAAAATAAAGTCGCACTCGTCACTGGTTCTGCCAATGGTATTGGTTTGGCCATCGCAAAACGTTTGTATGAAGAAGGCGCAAACGTCGCTCTTGCCGATTGGAATGAAGAGCAGTTGGCAAACGCCGTTGAGGGCTTTGATAAACAGCGTGTGTCTGCGCATTCCATTGATGTTTCTGAACCAGAAAAAGTCGCAGCACTGATTTCTGATGTTGTTACCCGTTTCGGTAAACTGGATATTTTAGTAAACAATGCTGGCGTACATGTCCCTGGTTCCGTGATTGAAGGTAGTGTGAAAGACTGGAAGAAGATCTCTGGTGTAAACATTGATGGTGTTGTTTATTGCGCGAAGTTTGCTTTGCCTGAACTCTTAAAAACGAAAGGTTGTATGGTAAATACCGCGTCCGTTTCCGGTTTGGGTGGTGACTGGGGTGCCGCATTCTATTGCGCGAGTAAAGGCGCAGTGGTGAACCTTACCCGAGCGATGGCATTGGACCATGGTGCGGATGGGGTAAGAATTAACGCAGTATGCCCAAGCTTAGTAAAAACCAACATGACGAACGGCTGGCCGCAGGAAATCCGCGATAAATTCAATGAGCGCATTGCGCTTGGCCGAGCAGCCGAACCTGAAGAAATTGCGTCTGTCGTGACTTTCTTGGCAAGTGATGACGCATCTTTCATTAATGGCGTAAACCTACCTGTAGACGGCGGTGCCACCGCATCAGATGGTCAACCTAAAATAGTATAAGCATTAACACTGACTGAGCAGAATTTTTAACTGTAAGGTATCCACGCAAAAAAAAGAGCCGAGTTTGTACTCGGCTCTTGTGTGTCTATTCTTAAGCCTGCGACGTTGCTAAACCTGCCGACGCGCCGCCTAATAACACATGATTAAATTCCATTCGAGATTCTTGGGCTTGCTCAGACAGTTCTTGTTTCTTCTGTTGAGCCAACTCAAGCGCTTCGGTTAGTTGCTGTAGCTCTGTTTGCATATCTTCTGGTAAATGATGGTCCGAAAACCCAGATTCACAGCTGTGTTCTAAGGCAAATGCGCGAATTCTCTTACGCATGCTCATCAGGGCCGCCATTGCTTCGCGCTCTTCTTCAGCCGCCTGTTGAGCTAAGTCTTTAAAGCGCTCAAATTTCGCCAAGGCCATTCCCTCTGTTGACCAAGGGTCAATTTCCGGCAGTTCTTCAATGTTAATGGTTGGCTCTTCGTATTCTGCTTGATGTTTAATATCTAGGCTCGCCGCGCGAACAAAGGACACCATCAACATCACCGAGATAACTAGCAATGGTAAACCTCCCACGATCGCAGCGGTTTGTAATGTCGATAAACCTCCCATGAACATTAGGACGGTTGGCAGAAAAGACAAAGTAAACGCCCAGAACAAACGGTTCCAGCGCATCGGTTCTTCCGTCACATCATTTTGAACCACAGACGCAAGAATGTACGAGATAGAGTCAAACGAAGTCGCCGTAAAAATGATACACAATAGTGTAAAAACACCAATAACGATTGGCCCTAACGGTAATGTGTCTAACATTGCAAAAATAGCCGCTGGTGCGCCTGATTCGTTGAGGATTGCGATGACATCAAGCTCACCCGTCAATTGCAACGATAAACCATAGTTACCTAAAACAATGAAGAATAAGAAACAACCTAAAGAACCGTAAAATATAGAACCTACGACCATCTGTTTGATCGTTCTTCCACGCGAGATACGCGCAACAAACAATCCCATACAAGGAGCAAAGACCAACCACCATGCCCAGTAGAAAATAGTCCAGTCTTGCGGGAAGTGTGTATCTGTAAACTCACCATAACCACCAAACGGCTCCGCCCAGGTAGCCATAACAAAGAAGTTTGACAACATACGACCAATAGAATCTAAGCCCGTTTCTAACATGAACACGGTTGGCCCAACGGTAAGTACAAAGAGTAACAAGCCCATCGCCCCCCAGAAGTTAATGTTACTAAGGAATTTGATCCCCTTCTCAAGCCCTGCATACGCGGAGTAACCAAAAATAGCAGTACAGAGAAGTAATACAGCCACTTGGCTGAAGGTATTGTTTGGAAGACCGAAGATATGATGTAGACCACCGTTGATAAGAGGCGCTGCTAAGCCAAGTGTAGTCGCCGCGCCACCCAACATACCAAAAATAAACAACACATCAATAAACTTGCCAATACCACCATTTGCACGCTTTTCTCCTAATACAGGCATTAACGCACTAGAGATTTTCAAAACAGGTTGTTTGCGTACATAAAAGAAGTAAGCGATAGGCAGAGCAGGAATAAGGTAAATTGACCAAGCAATCGGTCCCCAGTGAAACAGACCATAAGTCGCGGCCCAGCGAATGGCTTCTTCACTGCCTGCTTCCAACTGAAATGGTGGTGATTGATAGTAGTATGCCCACTCGATACACCCCCAATACAGAATACTTGCGCCAATACCTCCACAAAATAGCATTGCAGCCCATGAGGCGTTACCAAATTCTGGTTGCTCGTCGGCTTCACCAAGTTTGATTTGGCCAAGATCGCTGAACACGGTGTAAATCATAAAACACATTGCTGCGATACCCAGTGCGAGGTATAACACACCAAGCTTATCGGTCATGAAAAATTTGGCCGAAGCTATCCAATCCGCACCTTGTGTGGGAAATAAAATTAAGGGTATAACGACGCTGAGTAAAAGAAAGAGTGAGCCTAAGAAGGTAGGCTTATCGATGAGAGAAAATGATTTGTCCATATTATATATCCTTATATTTTCAAAGGACATGATCCACATTTCTCGCAACTTCGCCAATTCACAACACTTATCGTTACCACAAGAATAATTGTCTTTAAAAGATGCATTATGTGACGCTGATTTTGTATTCATTATTTGATGCCATAGCGTTTAAATACGGCAACTTTTCTGCCACACCATCCAGCGCTCCTACCTTTAAAAACCTCAACACTGTTTGCCACCACTGAGGATTCCACAAGCTTAAACGTCGGTTCTAGATAACCCTCCAACTCCCCACTTCGCAAACAAAATGGAGGGAAGCGAGAGTGGTAATCATCATCTATAACGAAACAACCAATTAACAAACCGTCTCTTGTCAGCAATTTATCCACCATAGCAAAGTAATCTGGCCACTGGTCTCTCGGTAGTGCAGCGAGAAAGGATTGATTTTGGCGCAACATGTATGGATGCCGAACTCGCAGCCCCAGCCAATGACAGCGCTTGGCAGACGTTCAACGCCAAAGTGACATTCCCCCAAGCGGGCTACTACGAAGTTGGGGCAAAGGCGACTGATGACCAAGAGGTGGGCCAACCTTTTGCTATCACATGGAACCCGAAAGGTTACCTCAACAACACCTTCCACCGAATCGCGCTGATTGTTAAGGGTTAAACATGAAGGGGGAATAACAGTGAAAGCAACATCCTTAAATAAGCGGGTTTTCCCGCTCTCGTTTACTTTTCTCGCGCTGTTAAGTTACTCAGCCTTAGCAAACAATGACGAGTTGATAGCCGCAGGCGAACAGCAAGCGATGGTGTGTAAAGCTTGTCACCAGTTTGAAGAATGGAGGAAGTGCTTGTGGGGCTGCCTCTTTGGGGCTTAGCAGAGCGTGATATTGCCGGCTTTACAGGCTTCAATTACAGCGAAGCCATCAAACAGCATCAAGGTCAATGGGACGCAGAAAAACTGGATGCTTTTTTTGGCGTCACCACCGGAGTTTGCTCCGGGCACAAACATGGTCTTTCCCGGCGTAAAAGACCCGGGTGCGCGAGCCGCAATCATTGCATGGCTAGCAACCCAAAACCCTACACGCCACCAGATTGGAATACTGCTTCATCTGAAGTGGAGGTCAAATCAGCTGGTGATGGGATATTAGCGCCAGGAGAGAATATGGAACTCGTCGCGGCAGTCTGCTCAGACTGTCATTCGTTACACATGGTCACACAACAATGACTAAGCCGCCAACGATGAGATGAAACCTTAGACTGGATGATTGAAGAGCAAGGGATGGATGAACTGCCGGGTGATAATCGCGAAGCCATTCTGAAATACCTTTCGACCTATTATGGGGGTAACTCCCGCCTTTAAAACTAACGCTTATTGATATTTTACATACGTATTCTTTCTGTGTGAGTATCCCCTCAACAGGAATAGAGTGAAGTAACCTCTGTTATTTCACAGTATGTATCGATGAGGTTTAAAAGATTGAAGGCAGAAGAGTTTTTTGACAACCATTACCTTTCTATTTGGGTTTTTCTTGTTGGCGTGGCAGTCATTACCTTGATTATGATGGGAGGCGGCATGGCAGTAACGTTGCTGGCAATATTGATTGACCAGTCGTCTGAGCACTTAACTACTGATACTTTCTTGGCTCTAAACTTTTCTTTTGCTGGGGTCATGACTCTACTGCTTGTTATCCCAAACATGATGATTGTTAGAGGCAAACCTAAAGCGGCAGAAATCAACTTAATCAATATTTACTTTCAGTTCCTTGTTTACGCTCTTGGCCTATTCCTTCTTGAAGATGAACATAAACTTTTTTTTGTTAGTTTTGTACTTTTTCCTATTATCGCTCTCTGGCTCATGGCATCGACCAAATATCATACATTTGTGACTTACTTTTCAGCGATTAAAAAAGAACCAGACAGTTTCCGCGAATACTTTCTAAAGAAGTCTCAGTGACGACTAACACTTCTGCCACACCATCCATTGCTCTCTGCCTTTAAAAACCTCAACACTGTTTGCCACCACTGAGGATTCCACAAGCTTAAACGCCGGTTCTAGATAACCCTCCAACTCCCCACTTCGCAAACAAAATGGTGGGAAGCGAGAGTGGTAATCATCATCTATAACGAAATAACCAATTAACAAACCGTCTCTTGGCAGCAATTTATCCACCATAGCAAAGTATTCTGACCACATGTCTCTCGGTAGTGCTGCGAGAAAGGCCCGCTCGTAAATGACATCAAACGATTGAGAAAAATCGGCATTAAATACATCACCCAATACGACTTTGTCTTTGTAGTTACCTAACGCTGATTGCGCCATTTTTACCGCTTCTTGGCTGTAATCCATGGCGATCACGTCATGCCCATATTGAATAAAAGTGCTCAGTTCATAAGCGGCACCACACCCAGGAATAAACACTGACTGGCCTACATGAAGTGAATTGTCGAGATAATCCTTGAGTTCTTGAGGTGTCGATTGGGCATCCCAAGGTATAGTGCCTCGGATAAACAAATCATCCCAGAATTGTGTGTTAATCATTGGTGCCTGTTTCATTTACCCGCTCCCTGATTGCGGTAGTAAAAAATAAAGGGATACGCAGCGCAATGTGGTATCCCTTTTCTAGCCTTTTGTCTGACGTTGTTAGTTTTTTATGACAACCACTTTCTACTGCACTTATGCCACCAATGAGTTAACTGCGAAGATCATTGATTAACGGCTGCTCCGCTTGGTTCGGTACAAACTGGACATTGCCTTTCAGTTTAGTGACAGACTGGAGTGTTGCTTGAATGTCCTCTGCTGATACATGCACATCATGACAACAGAAAGTAATGGTATCGTTGAAGCCATCGCGCTCAATTTTCAAGGAGCCTTTAATATCGTGGCGACGACAGACTTCTTGGATCTGATGCGGATAAACAAACAGCCCTTTTACTTTCACCGCGGAGTCTGCTCGTCCCATCCAGCCCTTAATTCGTGCGTTCGTGCGTGAAGAATCAGAACTAATCTCTAGATATGCCGATAAATCTCCCGTTGCGTAGCGAATCAGCGGGAACTTCTCATCGAGCGACGTTACAACGACTTCACCGACTTCTCCCGGTTGTACAGGAACACCATCAGGATCAACGATTTCAACAATAATATCTTCGGCAATCACTAATCCTTGTTCACCAGACACTTGATAAGCAATCAAACCAAGTTCTGCGCTTGCGTAGGCTTGAAAGACTGCAATGCCTTTTTCCTCAAACATCTGTTGCATGTCTGCTGTAACCGCTTCACCAGAGACCAGAGCTTTCTCAAAGCTAGGCTGCTCATCGTATTTCTCTTGGTACTTTTGTAGCAACGTCAGCAAATACGAAGGTGTACCAGTGTAACCATTAGGTTGAAGCTGTTTAATTGCCTCTATTTGCGCTTCGGTATTGCCTACTCCAGCCGGAAATACCGCACAGCCACAAGCCCTTGCGCCACCATCCATAATAAATCCGCCAGGAGAGAAATGGTAAGAGAGCGTGTTATGCACTAAATCACCCGCACAGAACCCAGCAGCGTGAAACGCGCGCCCCATACGCCAGAAATCGGCCTCATCCGTTTGAGCCTCATATAAAGGCCCAGGAGACTGAAAAACACGCGCCATTTGACCAATGGCAACGCTATTTAAGCCACCAAACGGCGGTTTAAGTTGCTGCTGATTAGGTACATTGAACTTACGTGTAATCGGGAACTGAGCAAGCCCTTCACGATTGTTTGCCAATGTAGGATCTAACTCAGAAAAATGCGCTGCGTAATGTTCGCTATTGGCTTTCGAATTTTCAATCAGCGCAGGCAAACGTTGAAACAGCGACTCTTCTCGCGCCTGTAGAGACAACGATTCTTTCGCATCAAATAGTTCGTTCATCCTTGCTCCTTACAACCAACGCTTACGACGTTTGTAAGATTTCAGATTCTTAAAGCTCTTGCGATCTTCATCGCCGCCGCCAAGGTAGAATTCTTTTACGTCTTCATTGTTTAGCAATTCGTGCTTGCTGCCATCTAGTACGATTTTGCCTGATTCCATGATGTAACCGTAATCGGCCGCTTGAAGAGCGAAGTTGGCATTCTGTTCAACCAAAAGCATGGTAATACCTTGCTCTTTGTTGATCTTGTTAATAATGCTGAATACTTCTTTAACTAGCAGTGGAGAAAGCCCCATAGACGGTTCGTCCAACAAAATCATCTTCGGTCGAGCCATTAACGCTCGGCCAATCGCTAACATTTGTTGCTCACCGCCAGACAAATAGCCCGCCAGGCCAGTGCGCTCTTTGAGTCGCGGGAAATAGTCAAACACCATTTCGATGTCTTGTTCAACTTCGTTGTCAGAGCGTGTATAAGCGCCTAAGCGAAGATTTTCTATTACCGTCATATCTTCAACAATTCGGCGCCCTTCCATAACTTGGAAGATGCCCGAACGGACGATCTCTTCCGGGCTTTTGTTGTCTATACGCTCGCCCATGAAGTTGATTTCGCCGCGCGTCACTTCACCATCTTCGGTTTTCAATAAACCAGAAATGGCTTTCAACGTTGTGGATTTACCCGCACCGTTGGCGCCCAGTAAGGTCACAATCTGCCCTTTTGGAACTTCTAAACTCACACCGCGAAGTACTAGTATTACTTCGTCGTAGACGACTTCAATGTTGTTCACTGAAAGCAGTATTTCTGTCGGTTCGATATTCGTTGCTAATTCAGCCATCAAGCTACTCCTTGCTAGGGTGAGAGTGTTCTCTCACCCATCCTTATTTTCAGTAAGCTTTGTTATTAATAAGTCGTAGATTAGTAACCTAGCCAATCGTCACGACGTGACAATGTCACCTGAGATACTTTCTTAATATCAACTGAGCCGCCATCGTTGTTGCCCATAAAGACGTTCACGGTTGTTGTGCCTCGGTGATCTTCCGGTTTCCAGTTCGCAGGGACACAAACACCTTCTAAGCCTTGTGGTACCCAGTTGTCATGGACATACATGCCCTTCTTGATGTTTTCACCTGTGATACCACCGTTGTCTTTCGCCCACTCCATTGCTTCTTTCATATAGAACGCAGAACAAATACCGCGAATGTAATGGTGAGTTCTGAATTCGCCCGGCTCTGATTCAGACTGCTTAGAAATCTCACGAACCAGCTTCATGCCCTCATTATCATCTCCCCAAAACGCCGTCATACCCGGGAAAACGTAATCTTTAAGGCCATCGCCTGCTGCTTCAAGCACTGGCTTGTCGCCGCCCCAAATGTTTGCCATGTACTGGAACTCTGTCCCAACCGTGTTACAAGACTTCACTAGTGAGATAACCGAGCTACCGATATTAGCAATGTAACCATAGTTGGTGCCTGACTCTTTCAGCGACAAACATTGCGCTTTGAAGTCCCCTGGTTTTAGTGACACAACGACTGGGTTTTGCACATCAAAACCAAGCTCTTTAGCGTACTCTGCACACGCTTCTTTTGGCGCATTCGGGAATGGATGGTTATCGCCAATGTGCGTAAATTTCGGCGCACCTTGATTGCCCTTAGATTCCCAATCTTCTTTCGCCCACTTAACTAGCGCACGGCACGCATCTGAGTACGACGCACCATAAAAGAAGTTATAAGGCGCTGGTTTCGCGGTTTTTGGGTTTTTACCGGTTGGGTCAGTTAAGTGACCAGAGTAAGAAGCAGAGAACACCGGCACTTTGTCTTTGGTGACAAACGAAATAAGTGCTTCGGTATCCGCCGTACCCCAACCTTGCAGCGCAACCATGTCTTTACGCGCCACCCAACGTTTATAGTTAGAAATCGCCACTGGTACTTTGTACGCCATGTCTACTGTTTCAAATTCGAGCTCGGTACCGTTAATGCCACCGTTTTGGTTAATCCAACGCAATGCGTCTCGTACGCCAGAACCATAAGGCTTGCTCACATAGGCAGTTGGTCCAGAAAAGTCGACTAATTGCCCGACAAACACAGAATCTTTTGCCCAAGTTGCGGTAGTAAACAGTGCAGATGACAGCACCAACGTTGTCGCTAAATGTCCTTTATTCATAACTCGTTGTCCTTGTTATTGAGGTATATTCCACTTAATTCCACGTTAATATGAGAACGGATAGTGTTTCCAATATGCTCGAATCTGTTGCCAGCGATGCGATAATCCTTGAGGTTCGAAAATGAGGAACAGCATGATGACTAAACCAATCGCCATTTCTTTGAAGTAAGCCAGACCATCAGTGAAAGCGGTGGTATCACCAAACGCTGAAAGCCCCGTTACGCCAAACTCCAAAACTTCAGGCAGCAATACGATAAATATCGTCCCCATCAATGTGCCTTTGACTGAACCCAAGCCACCAATGATGATCATTGCCAAGAACTGGATAGACATCATGATGGTGAAGCCTTCTGCTGATACAAACCCTAGATAATGTCCGTAGAGTGCACCCCCGATGCCCGCATAGAATGCACACACTCCAAATGAGAGCAGACGATACTTGGTTAGGTTGATGCCCATGATCTCTGCTGACAGATAGTGATCTCGTACTGAGACAAACGCGCGACCGTCACGAGAACGGATTAAGTTTGATGCCCACATATACATGAAGATCAGCGCAAACAGAGCGATGTAGAAGAAGCTTTCGTCAGTCGTAAACTCAAAGCCAAACAAATTAATTGGGTTCGCGCTTGCACCGTATGAGCCGCCACTGAACCAATCTGCGCGAGCAAAGAAGTCCTCTAAAATAAACTGCGCCGCCAACGTTGCGATAGCTAGATATAAACCTTTAATTCGAGCCGCTGGCAGACCAAACAGCATCCCCACAATCATGGTTAAGTAACCCGCAAGCGGAATCGCAAACACGACTGGAATGTTAAACTGGTTATTTAACCAAGCCGATGCAAAGGCGCCAAAACCAAAGAACGCACCGTGACCTAGCGAGATTTGTCCGGTAAAACCAACCAGAATGTTTAAGCCCAATGCCGCGATACCGAGGTATGCAATCTGAATAAACAGGTTTAGGAAGTAAATATCCAAGACCAGCGGTGCTGCCAGCATGGCGATGACACCTGCAATCGCAAGGCTTCTGATGGTTTTGGTTTCAAAAATTGGCGTATCGCTTTTATATGTGGTTCGAAAATCCCCACATGGGCGCATGCTAAGTTGAGCCATGTTATTTCTCCTTAAATACGCTCAATATCTTTGGTACCAAACAGGCCATATGGCTTGAAGGCAAGAATGATTAACAGCACATAGAATGGTGCGATGTTGTATAAGTTACCCACTTGCAGGTATTGGCTATCAAAAAACTCAGCCAAGTTTTCTAGCACCCCGATGGTAATACCACCGACAATTGCGCCGACTACCGAATCTAAGCCACCTAAAATAACGGCTGGGAAAACTTTGATACCAATAATGGATAGCGCGTCAGATACGCCGTTAACGATACCGATAACAATCCCTGCGGTTGCAGATACCATTGCCGAAATGGCCCAACTGATGGCGAACACTTTCTTGATGGAAATGCCAAGACTCTGGGCTACTTGCTGGTTAAATGCCGTTGCGCGCATTGCCAGACCCATTTTGCTGAATTTGAAGAACCAGTAGAACGCACCCATGATGAGCATTGAGAAGATCAAGCTCAGAATGTAAGCAAACTCAACATTCAAACCTCCGATATTAACCACGTTGGTTTCGAACACTTGCGGGTACGAAACAGCAGAGACACCGAATATCCACTTCATCAGCGCTTGGAAGAACATCGATAGACCGATGGTCACCATGATCACAGAGATAATCGGTTCACCAATCAACGGTCTGAGCACAATGGTTTGCACGGCGATACCAAAAATCATCATGAACGCGAGCGTGAGTAAAAAGCCAATAAAAAACGGTAACTGTAGGTGCACCAATGCCGCCCAACATACCCATGCGCCAATCAACAAGAACTCACCCTGAGCAAAGTTGACCACCTGGGTCGATTTGTAAATCAATACAAAGCACATGGCGACAACGCCATACAACATGCCAACGATCACGCCATTAATGACGAGTTGCAGTAATAAATCCGTATTCACTATGCGATCCTCCGTTGTTCGCTATCCACTAGTGTTGGCTCATGCTCAATAAGCGTTTCAATAACTAGCGACGTTTGAATGCGTGTTTTAGTGCCATCTTGATAAGTGATCACTGTATCGACATCGACTTTTGGATCGTCGCTGTAGATGGTTTCGATGATGTCTCCGTATTTCTCTGCAACCACACCACGACGCACTTTACGCGTACGAGTTAACTCGCCATCGTCGGCATCCAACTCTTTGTAAAGTAGAATGAATTTGCTGATTTTCTGTGCATCCGGTAGGGATTCGTTCACTTTTTGAACTTCTTCACGAATCGCTTGGTACACTTCTGGTTGAGCAGATAAGTTGGTGTAGTTGGTAAATGCCAAGCCGCGTTGCTCTGCCCACTTCGCGACGATCGCATAGCGAATACAGATGATGGCAGACAGCCAAGGTCGACCTTTACCTACCACCACGGCTTCTGCAATAAACGGCGAGAACTTGAGTTTGTTTTCGATAAACTGTGGCGAATAACGGTCGCCATGGCTGGTTTCCGACATATCTTTCAGACGATCAATCACCACCAAGTGACCGGAATCTTTAAAATAGCCCGCATCGCCTGTGTGCATCCAACCATCTTGAACATCTTCATCATATGCTGCTTGGTTGTTTAAGTAGCCAGTAAACATGCCTGTACTTTTCGCGATGATTTCACCAACGCCATTGCTGTCCGGGTTGATGACTTTCACTTCTGCATTATCAAACGCAACACCAACGGAATCGTAATCCACATCATCCGCTTGGTGCACGGTGTATGCGCCACACATTTCGGTCTGACCATAAAGCTGCTTAAGTGGCACACCAATAGCTTGTAGGTAACGGAAAGTATCCGGTCCCATCGCCGCACCGCCGGTTGCCGCAGATGTCAGGTTCGAAAAGCCTAAACGGTCACGCAGAGCACGCAGAAGAATCCATTCAGCCAACTTAGAGCGTTTACCCTGCTCCAGCGCTTTGTTGGCTAAGCTCATGCCCAGTTTGTACATCTTTTGCTTAAACGGTGTCGAATCCATCATTCGTGCAGACACGTCTGCCACAATGTTTTCCCACACACGTGGCGCTAACAGCACAAAGTTTGGACCGATTTCACGCAAGTCGGACATCATGGTTTCTTGTTCTTCCACAAAGTTAACGATTTGACGAGAAATCAACGCCTGACCAACCACGTAAACCTGCTCCATGATCCAAGGCAAAGGCAGAACAGAAACGTAGTTGTCGCCTGGGGAACGAGGGTCTGCACGCAAGTAAGCCGCACAGTGATCCAAGAACGTGCCACTGTGTAGCAGAGCCAATTTTGGTTTAGAAGTCGTACCCGACGTTGTACAAAGAATTGAAAGATCGCTGCCTTTGGTTTCAACAACCATATTGAGATATTTGTCTGGGTCCGCTTTATCAATCAGCTGACCTTTTTTGTAGACCTGTTCAACATCAATCAATCTTGGATCATCGTATTTACGCATTCCACGAGGATCGCAGTAAATAATGTATTCAACGCTAGGAATTTCATCACCAAGCTCAAGCAGCTTGTCGCATTGCTCTTCATCTTCGGCAATCACGACTTTTGCTTTGGCATAGTTGATAAGGTACGCCACCTCTTCGTGCATAGAATCTTGATAGATGCCCAGCGAGAAACCTTTGATCGCATGTGCCGCTAACTCGCCCCATACCCATTCAGGACGGTTATCACCTAGCAAACCAACGACATCTTGTTCGCCAATACCTAAATCTTGTAGTGCCAGTGCCATCCACTTGACGCGGTTTTCATAATCCTTCCAAGTGAACTCTCGCCATATACCAAACTCCTTTTCACGCATTGCGACTTGTTCGGGCCAGTTCTTGGCATTGTGTTGCAACACTTTTGGAAAGGTATCTAAGCGGGTTATATCTGCCCAATCATTATGTTGCTGTGCCATTATGCACTCTCCTCTAATGTCGGTAGCTCTTCGCCTAAGTACGCTTGTTTCACATGTGGGTTGGCCATCACTTCTTCAGGCTCACCCGTAGCAATGTGTTTCCCGAAATCCAAAACCAAAACGCGATTAGAGATGTCCATGACCACGCCCATGTCGTGCTCAATCATGATGATCGTGATATCTAATTCTTCATTCAGATCCATGATGTAACGTGCCATGTCTTCCTTTTCTTCCAAGTTCATTCCTGCCATTGGTTCATCAAGCAGCAATAACTTAGGTTTTAAGGCAATGGCACGAGCAAGCTCTACACGCTTACGTAAGCCGTAAGATAGCGTGCCTGCAGTCGCTTTTCGGATGTGCTGGATTTCTAGAAAATCGATCACGTCTTCCACATATTTGCGGTGCGCCATCTCTTCTTTCTGCGCATTAGAGAACCAATAGAGTGGCCCCGTGACGAAGTTGTTTTTTAGTAGGTGGTGTCGGCCAACCATGATGTTGTCCAGTACCGACATGTGAGAAAAGAGCGCTAAGTTTTGGAAGGTTCTTCCCAACCCTAACTCAGCTCGTTGGCTAGGTGTCCGTTTAGTTACATCATCTCCAGCGAAGATTACAGAGCCTTTGTTTGGTGTGTATCGACCAGAGATGCAATTGAGCATTGAGGTTTTACCTGCACCGTTTGGACCAATGATTGAAAAAATTTCCTTTTCATTCACATGGAAGCTCACGTCAGTTAAAGCTTTCACCCCACCAAAAGCCAATGAAATATCGTTTACCTGCAACAGAGGCGATTCCGATACCATAGTTGATCTCCCTTTCGTTATTTTAAGTGCGTTCCATTGAGCACTATTTGATCAAACCTAACTTTGATACTGGTAACCGCTTTTACACCTATGCATCAACTTTGTATTCAGTTTACGTAAACGTCAATTTAAAATCAGAATAGTGCCTGAAAGATTAAGTTGCAATCGAGTTCATCGAGAAAGATTTGAACTAACGCAAACTTTAAGTAAATAAATTGTTAATAAAAATTATTCTCAAACGCTTACATATTTGGATAGTTCGGACCACCACCACCTTCTGGCGGAGTCCAGGTAATATTTTGACTTGGATCTTTGATGTCGCAGGTCTTACAGTGGATACAGTTGGCCGCATTTATTTGCAGCTCTGGCTGCTGCTCCCCCTGTACGATTTCATACACGCCAGCCGGACAATAGCGCTGTGCTGGCTCTGCATATAATTCAAGGTTCTGCTCAATAGGGATCCGCTGGTTCTCCAGTCGTAAGTGGCATGGTTGATCTTCCTCATGGAAGATATTGGATAGATAAACGGAAGAGAGGCGATCGAAACTTAACACGCCATCAGGCTTCGGATAGACAATTTCATTGCTGTTTTCCGCCAATAACAGAGACTGATGATCAGGCTTATCACAGCGGATATGCCACTTAGCTTTACCTTTTAACACGTTATGTTCCAGCAGCGCTAAACCACCGCCCAGCCACGATCCAAAGCGGTGGATTCCACTTGAGAAGTTACGTGCTTGATAAAGCTCTTCATACAGCCAAGACTGTTTGAAGTGTTTTTGATAGTCAGCGGTAATCACCTGATTATCAAGGGCTTCAACGACAGCTTCGGCGGCAAGCATGCCAGATTTCATTGCGGTGTGCGTGCCTTTGATTTTGGCTCCATTTAGTGTTCCAGCATCGCATCCAATTAATAAACCACCAGCAAATTGCTGAGTGGGAAGCGAATGAAAGCCACCCTTAGTGATCGCCCTTGCACCATAACTAATTCGTTTACCATTTTTGAGGTATTGCTCAATCATCGGGTGATGTTTAAAACGCTGAAATTCATCGAATGGACTCAAGTACGGATTCTTATAGTTCAAGTCAACAATCAACCCGACGGCAACTTGGTTTCCCTCTAAATGGTAGAGGTAGCTGCCACCTGTGGCTTCGTTTGATAACGGCCAGCCTAATCCGTGCACTACTAAACCTTGCTGATGCTGCTCTGATGGGATTTCCCACAGCTCTTTAAAACCGATAGCGTAATGTTGAGGAGTTTTCTCTTCAGCAAGATTAAATCGGTTAATCAACTGCTTACCAATATGCCCCCGTGCGCCTTCAGCAAATAAAGTAAACTTCGCTCGCAGTTCAATACCAGGTTCGAAATTTCCTTTTTGTTCACCATTTTTATCTAATCCCATATCGCCCGTGATCACGCCACAAACACGACTATCTTCATCGATGATCGCTTGACTGGCGGTAAAACCTGGGTAGACCTCCACCCCCAAGTTCTCAGCCTGCAACGCCATCCATCGGCATAGACTGCCCAAACTTATGATGTAATTACCTTTGTTATGTAACGTATTAGGCATCGCCCAAGAAGGCAGTTCATGACCATTGATTTCATTGCCTAGATAGTAGGTTTTATCTTGGTTTACTTTGGTATTGAGCGGAGCGCCTTTCTCTTCCCAGTCGGGAAAAAGCTCATCCAAACTTCGCGTTTCAAACACCGCGCCCGATAAAATATGCGCTCCAACTTCAGAGCCTTTTTCTACCACGCAAACAGAGAGGTCTTGTTCTTTTTCTGCTGCTAATTGTTTGATTCGGCATGCCGCAGACAAACCTGCGGGACCAGCGCCTACAATCAGAACATCAAATTCCATGCAGTCTCTTTCCATGATTGCATTCCTTTTTCTTTGCATGTTGCCAACTTGTTAATCAACAATATATTTAAAGTTGACGCAAACGTAAAGGTAAATTAACATCATTTTAAAGACGTCATCACATCGTCTTCACTGTAAACACATAGTCTTCACTGTAAAAGGAATCTAACGTGAAAATACTAGTGCCAATCAAAAGGGTCATTGATCCCTACGTTAAAGTTCGCGTGAAAGCGGACCATAGCGATGTTGAAACCAATAACGTCAAGATGACGATTAATCCATTTTGCGAAATAGCCGTTGAAGAAGCCGTACGACTAAAGGAGCAAGGTATTGCAGATGAAGTCATCGTTGTCAGTGCCGGCGGTAGCCAGTGTCAGGAGCAACTACGTACTGCGCTTGCGTTAGGTGCCGATCGCGCTATTCATATCGATACTGAAGACAAAATAGAGCCATTGGTCGTCGCTAAGCTGCTCAAAGCTCTGGTTGAGCAAGAACAAGCACAGCTTGTGATTACGGGTAAACAATCCATTGATACTGACAACAACCAAGTGGCTCAGATGCTGGCCGCCCTACTTGACTGGCCTCAAGCAACTTTCGCTTCCGACGTGAAGATTGAAGATCAAAAAGTTCAGGTCGTGAGAGAAGTGGACGGCGGCTTGATGACGGTCGCGATGAACTTACCTGCGGTGATCAGTACTGACTTACGCCTGAATGAACCGCGTTTTGCCTCTTTGCCTAATATCATGAAAGCTAAGCGCAAGCCGTTAGATACCATCACACCTGACAGTCTGGGTGTTGAAGTGGTATTTAGCCAAACCATTCAAGAAGTCACACCGCCAGCGCAAAGAAAAGGTGGCATCAAGGTTGAATCTGTCTCAGAGCTTCTCGATAAGCTGCGTAACGAAGCGAAGGTGATTTCATGAAGAACTTAATCATAGCAGAACATGACAATAACCAATTGCATGCGGACACACTCAAAGTGGTTAATGCAGCAAAACAAGTCAGCCAAGACAATGTTTTGATCGTAGTGGGCCACCAGTGTGAAGAAGTCGCTCAGCAAGCTTGTCGCGTTGATGGTATATCAAACGTAATTTGTGTCGATGATGAACAACTTAAGCATCAATTTGCCGAGAGTATCGCACCTATTGTAGTGAGTATTGCTGAAGGCTTTGACGCAATCTGGGCTAGCTCATCATCAAAAGGGAAAGACCTTGCACCGCGAGTAGCAGCGAAGTTCGGCGTTGGGCAAATTTCCGATATTGTCCAAGTTATCGATGAAAACACTTTTATCCGCCCTATTTATGCAGGAAACGCATTTGCCAAAGTGACCACCAGCGACAAGGTTCGCGTCATCACCGTGCGCGCGTCTGCGTTTGAGCCGGTTACTTGTCACAACCAAGCTGATATTAAGCATCAGCAGGTCACTATCTCAGCTCCAATGGTTGAATTGGTTTCTGTCGATAAAACCGTGTCAGAACGTCCTGAATTAAGCGCGGCAGAGGTGGTTGTGTCAGGTGGACGCGGGGTCGGTAGCAAAGAGAACTTCGCGTTGATCGAACAAGTTGCCGATAAACTAGGTGCTGCCATTGGCGCTTCTCGCGCGGCGGTTGATGCCGGGTTTGTTGCCAACGACTTACAAGTGGGTCAAACCGGTAAAATCGTTGCACCTAAGCTTTATATAGCGGTTGGGATTTCCGGTGCCATCCAGCATCTTGCAGGAATGAAGGAATCCAAAGTGATTGTCGCGATCAACAAAGATCCAGAATCTCCTATCTTTGAAGTTGCCGACTATGGATTGGTTGGTGATTTATTCGAGGTACTACCTCAGCTTGCCGAACAACTTTAAACTATCAGATAAGGGGCGAACACTGCTATGTTCGCCCCTTTATTTTGTTTTGGTCATATTCAAAAGAATTGAAATTAGAGGGACCTATGCCAAAATCTGCACCTATTTGGTCACCATCTGCTGAGCGCGTCAGCAATAGCAACTTATTACGGTTCATCGAAAAGGTTAATAAAGACAAAGCCGAAGGTACCGTAATCAACAATTACACGTCTCTACACCAGTGGTCCATTGAGCACAATGATGAATTTTGGCGACATACTTGGCAGTTTTGCAACGTAATCGGAGATATGGGTTCGCAAATCAAGAGCCTTGGCAGTCCCAAATGGACACAAACAGGTTCTAATCATCACCATGTAAATAGAGACACAGTATGGTTTGCTGACGCCACGCTGAACTACGCAGAGAACCTCCTATCTCAGGCTGAACAATCACCAGAGCGTGAGTTTATTGTTTTTAGCAATGAAAGCGGTGAACACCGACAACTCACCGGTAAACAGTTGCTTGAACAAGTTTCCGCCATTCAACAATGGCTACTCAATTGTGGTGTCGGTAAAGGCGATGTCGTTGCGGGTTATTTGCCCTACCTTCCTGAAACCGTTATTGCCATGCTGGCCACCACCAGTCTTGGTGCCATTTGGACTTCAACCTCTCCTGATTTTGGTATCGATAGCGTCGTAGAGCGTTTTGGTCAGGTCAAGCCGAAAGTTCTTTTTTGCTGTGATGGCTACCAGTTCGGAGGCAAAGCTTTCGATATGACGGACAAGAACACCACTCTTAGTAGTAAGTTAAGCAGTGCCTCCGAAGAGACTACTATTAGCGTATGCCAAATCGAATATTTACAAAACGCTGAGAGTGCTAGCACTTCTGAGTTTGTTTCTTGGTCCGATATTACTCACCACTTTTCTCCACAATCAATTCAATATCAACCAACGCTGTTTAATGACCCGTTATTCATTTTGTATTCTTCTGGTACAACAGGTCAACCTAAGTGTATTGTCCATTCCGCAGGCGGTACCTTGCTCAATCACCTCAAAGAACATCAACTGCATTGCGACATCAAATCGCAAGACAAGGTTTTCTACTACACAACATGTGGTTGGATGATGTGGAACTGGCATGTTTCCGCTCTTGCGAGTGGTGCAGCCTTAGTGATTTACGACGGTAGTCCGGTTTACCCTGATCACTCCGTCTTATGGCGATTAGCTGAAGAACATAACGTGTCGCTGTTTGGTACTTCAGCGAAATACTTAGAGGCACTGGAGCAGGCAAACTGCTCTCCAAAACTAGAACATAACCTGAAGTCACTCAAAACTCTGTGCTCAACTGGTTCGGTGCTTTACCCAGAACAATTTAATTATGTCTATCAGCACATCAAGCAGGACTTGCATCTCGCTTCTATCGCTGGCGGCACAGATATTTGCGGATGCTTTGTACTTGGAAACCCTATTTCACCAGTTTACAAAGGTGAATGCCAAGGCGCAGGGCTAGGAATCGACGCACGTGTTCTAGAGGATGGTGGACATGCTATTACGCAAAAACGCGGCGAACTGACTTGTAATAACTCGCTACCTAACTTCCCTATTGGCTTCTGGAACGACAACGGCGAACGTTATCACAACGCTTATTGGAGCAAGTTTACCGATATCTGGCACCATGGCGACGATGTGATGCAAACCGAACATGGCGGCTTTATTTTTTATGGCCGTAGTGACGCAACCTTAAATCCAGGCGGCGTACGAATCGGTACCGCTGAAATCTACCAACAAGTGAACGCGTTACCCGAGGTTGAAGACTCCATCGCTGTCGGCAAGTTAAACCAGCAGTCTGAAGAAATCTGGTTATTAGTAAAACTCGCTCACAACGTCGAGTTAACCCAACAACTCACCGATTCAATTCGCCAAACATTGAAAACAAAATGTTCACCGCGCCATGTCCCACGACAAATTTTTGCTATCAGTGATATTCCTAAAACGCGCTCAGGCAAATTGGTTGAGCTAGCAGTGAAACAATTGGTAAACGGACAAGCTGTAAAAAACATTGGTGCTATTGCTAACCCAGAAGTGCTGGAAGAAATTAAAACGCTTTTCAACATAGAAGGCGCCACAGTCACTTAGAGACTCAACAAGTCTTCCAACAATACAGACGGGTATAACCTAACTATATTTTAGCTCGCTCGGTAACTCCTCCCCACTTTCGTGGAAACTGAGCGAAATATGCTTCATGTACACAAAAAAGGTGAGATAATTCTATCTCACCTTTGAGCCATATGAGCGGGAGCATTAGTTGGGGGTTAAGCTTTTATCAGTTGGCTCATATCTTCGCGAACTTGTGGCACCGTTAAACCAACGATGATTTGAAGGCTCTCTTGATTTCTAACAATATTCACCGCTCCGTGCTGTGTGAAAAATGCGTTCTCCTTTACAAGAGAGACATCTTTAACTTTAACACGCAGACGCGTCGCGCAATTAGTTAACAATTCAATGTTTTCTTTTCCACCCAAACCTTCAATAAAGGCACTAGCTTGTGACGGACTTGCGCTACTGTTATGGACCGCTTTCGCTTCTTTGTAGTCAGCTTTTGAATACAACTTACTATCTGCACCTTCACGTCCCGGAGTAAGTATGTTGTATTTTAAAATAAGCGCGCGAAACGTAACAAAGTAAACACCAGTAAACATGAGACCAATAATAATCTGAATCACGTATGTTCCCGCATGGTTACCAGCCAAAGGCAACCAGTTTTGGAAAATGAAGTCTATCAAGCCAGTCTGAAAGTTACCGGAAACACCAAACATAAAGGCGATCGTTGCCATTGTCGCAGATAACAACGCATGCAAAGCAAACAGCGCAGGTGCGATAAATAAGAATGTAAACTCTATTGGTTCGGTGATCCCTGTAAGAATTGCTGTGATTGCGGCTCCGAGCACTAACCCCATCACCATCTTTTTATTTTCTTTTTTCGCAACTGAATAGAGTGCTAGTGCGATACCCGTACAACCAAACACTTTACCCATTCCCGTCAACATCAAACCACCCTGAGGAAATTGTGTCGTTAAACTTTCCGAGCTCTGGGCGAATGTCTGTATATTTTGAATCCAATAGGCAACCGTTCCGCCATCGACTGCAACTGGCCCATAAAAAACGGGACCATATACGAAATGATGCAACCCCGTTGGTATCATGATTCGCTCTAAAAACGTAAATAGCCATACCCCTAACGATCCAGCAGAAACCAAAAATGATTGCAGATTGTTAATACCATGCTGAATACTTGGCCAAGTCAAACAAGTTAGAATTGCCATCACGACCATAATGGGGAAACTAATGATCACAACCAATGGCGTTCCGCCAAATACAGCCGCCCAATCCGGTAGCTTTTTATCAAAGAATCGGTTGTGAACCCAAACAGAGAGACTTGCAATTAAAATGGCACCTAGTAAGTTGGTATCAAGCGTTAGAATGCCACCAACTTCAGTCAAACCTCGCTCACCTTCCGTATAGTTCACGCCCAGTTCTGGTCCCCAAAATTGAAGGATTCCACCAATAACGTAGTTAAACGTAATGTAGGAAACGAGTGTTGCAAGTACAGCGCGACCAGATGCTTTTTTAGCTAAAGCGATAGGTAACCCAACGGCAAAAATAAGTGCCATATTTTTAAATACAGCGAGAGATGCCTGTAAAATGATCGTCGAGACTTTAACCCAAGCACTCCCCTCTAGTGCCCAAGGAAACACTTCTTGATTTAACAGCACAACAGAGAAACCCAATAACATGCCCGCTGCTGGAAATAATAGAACGGGAACAAACATCGCGGCTCCGAACCTTTGAATAATGTCTTTCATATAAACCTCTTGTTTCATTCACGGAGCCTACAAGTAGGCCCCGAACGTCCAGTTGTTATTGAAAAAATTGAGGAAGGTAGGCTTTATTTTCTTCTAGTAATTGTTTTGTTATTTCTTTAGCTTTTGGCACATTAACCACGGTACGGTTAAGTGTGAGTGCATTAATCAGCTTTTGCTGACTTCCTTCGTACCAAGCATCCACGACTAATTTCTCGTAACCAAGTTGGCTCTCAATCATTGCTTTTTGGAAGGTTGGGATTTTTCCTACAGTAAAAGCTTTCGGTCCATCACTAGTTAGCGCAGCTGGAACTTCTACCATGGCGTCATTTTGTAAATTTGTAATAGCACCATTATTCGGTACGATGACGAGATACACATCGCTCAAGTTGTAGGCTAGCGAAGCCGCGACTCTCACCATGTATCGACCATGGATATCGGCATGCAGTGTTTCGTGCTTCGTGGTGCCCGCTTCAATTATTCTTGCGTTCAATTCGAACACTCGTTTCTCACGGCCGTTAATTACCTGCCTTGCGCGAGTATTATTGATATCCTCTTTCGCCACCATTTTTTCAGGGTACAAATAGTATTGAAGATACGTATTCGGCAAAAACTCTGGATTATCAGCAAGCATTGTTCTCATGTTTTTGAATGTGGCTTGCCACGATGGGTCATCCGCTATTTCCGCATCAACCGCACTGATCCCTTCTTTTAGGATGATATTTTTAATTTTGTCCGTTAAGTCTTCACCCTGTTTGTTACGAATTTTGGTAAACCAGCCATAGTGATTAAGCCCAAAATATTCAGGAACGAAGTCCCAGATTTCACATCCTAACAATTGCGCATAGCTGACCATAATCGCTGCTGGCATATCGCAGATATTTAGAATTCGCTTATCATGCGGAAATTCACGATTTAAAGCTTCAGCGACAATTGCCGCCGGGTTGGTGTAATTAAGAATCCACGCATCTGGACACGTTTGTCGGATCTCGTTCACTAGCTGGATCATGTCGCCGATAGAGCGAAGTCCATATGCCATTCCTCCCGCGCCACATGTCTCTTGCCCAACACAAGAGTTGGATAGCGGGATTTGTTCATCGCGCTCGCGCATGGCCAACCCACCAGTGCGGATCTGGATAAAGAAAAAGTCCGAATCTGCGAATGCGACAGATTTATCCGTTGTATAAACAAACTCTTCAACTTCTGGATAGTGTTCTCGCAATAGAATTTCAGTAGCTAATGCATTCGATTCTTGGCGTTTCTCATCTATGTCGTAAAACACGACTTTTGCGAGTGGAAAGTTATCTTTTTCGGCAATAAGGCTGTTCATCATACCAAGTGTGTATGTACTGCCAGCACCAACAATCGTTAATTTTTGACGTTTCATTTCGCTACCTCAAATGTTTATCCTGAAAATGTATAAAATAAGTATTAATACTTTTATGATACATTTAAAGTGTAAGCACAAAGATACGAGATAAAAATCACACAAAGATTCTAAGGAAAAGTATTAACTACATCTCAGATCACATTCTTGCTATCATGATCCAAGACTTAGCGAGGTATTATGAAACCCAAATACATAGACATTGCGGAACGATTAGAAAAAAAGATCAAAGATGGGGAACTACAACCTAAATCGATGCTTCCAAAAGAGAGTGATTTGCAAGAAGAGTTTTCCGTAAGCCGCGTAACCATCAGAAAAAGCTTACAAATTCTGGTCGACAATAATTTAATTAGTCGGACAAGAGGTAGTGGAACTTATGTAAACGATCTAAAAGCCCAACATGATGCCTTACATTTGCTGGGTTTTATCGAGGAAGTCAGTAAACAGGGGAAAACGCCTAGCTCTCAAGTCATAAAGTTCGAACTTAAAAAGCCGAATGAGCAGGTTGCTAAGCAGTTAAATCTCTCGCCCAATGATGATACATATGAAATACATAGACTCAGATGTATTAATGATGAGCCTGAAATTTACGAAGTCACTCATATGCCAGCAGTGTTATTTCCAGACTTGAGCATAGCCATAATGAATGGTTCTAAATATGAGTACATTGAAAATAGCAAAGGATTGAAAATTGCGAAAAGCAGTCAGTCTGTCAAACCGTATTTGTTAGATGCAGAGACGGCCTCATACCTGAATGAATCAGAAGCTTCCCCTATTCTAAAAGTTGAGTCCACTGGTTACCTAGAAGATGGTCGTGCATTTGAATATACCGTCAATTACTTCCGACTTCATCAATACAGCTTCGAGTTTATTTCAACTAGGACGTAGTACTATTCGACGCTAATGGTTAATCATTGCGCCAAATCTTATATCCGACCTCTCGCATTGCTCTGCCGAGCAGGTGGGAGGCGACTGGCGCAGTGAGAACGATAAACAACATCGTACCGATAACCCGAGAGATCACGGTAACTTCAGGGAGTGAGAAAGCGACCGCTAATAACAAGCAGCTCACTCCGACAGTTCCAGCTTTGGTCGCTGCATGCATTCGGGTATACAAATCAGGAAGCCTCAGGACACCTAGACTTGCAACCAAGGTCAACAATGTTCCTAAGCATAAAAATAGTCCAATCAACACGTCCATTATTCTTTCTCCTTTCTTTTAACGATCAAACGTGCAAATGCGATCGTGCCGAGAAATGCGACCAAACCTAATGTAATGGCGATGTCTAACAGAGCGTCCTCACCGCTGTCTAAGGTGTAAACCGTAATAAATCCGATAGTGATAAATGAAATCAGATCTAACGCCACAACTCGATCAGCTAGCGTTGGTCCTAGAATTAAACGAGCAAAAGCCATAACAAAGCTGAGTAGTAGCCCAGAATAGGCAAAAGTGACCGTTATTTGCAGCCAACTATCCACGCGTCACCTCCAAAATTCGATGCTCTAACCCATCTTTAATTCCGCGAATAACCTCTTCATGTTCAGGTGCAAACATGGCATGAACGATAAGATACTTTTTATCAGCCGTAACATCCAAACTAAGCGTGCCCGGTGTTAAAGAAACCATGTTCGCCAGTAATGTGATTTCTAGATCAGAATCGACCTCCAGAGGGACATAAACGATATCAGGCTGACTCAAATGAGTAGGTGTCACGACGTCCCACACCACTTTCGCAACCGATATAACCATTTCATAAGCGAAGTACACCAATAACTTCAATGCAGATGCAAAACGTTGAAAATAGCTCGTTTTCAATCCAAATGGTTGACTCAACCTTAAAGCAAAAAAACCGACCGTAAATCCGACGACAAAATTCAGACTCGAATAGCTGCCATTAAGCATCATCCACGCTAACGCTAAGAAAAAATTGAGGAATAGATAGATCATGTATTTCCTCCTAACACCACTCTGATGTATTCAGTCGGATTTAACAGTTGTTCTGCAGCTTGAACGGAAAATTGATAAAAAGGCTCCGCCACTAAGCCAATGATTAGCGTCAACGTTGTCAATACAATAATTGGAACGCAGTACAACCAATGTACTTTGGCCTGCAGAGTCTGTTCTGGCTTCTCTCTAAATGGCTTTTTCCAAAATGCCTCACTCCAAATTTTCGTCATCGAGTAGACAGTAAGCAACCCCACCAATAACGCGGTACCTGCTAACCAGTAATATTCAGCCTGTATGCTCGACTTGATGACCAATAGCTTTCCCCAGAAACCCGATAGCGGTGGAAAACCGGCCAGAGAAAACGCAGGCACAAGAAACAAGAACGCCAACCAAGGCATAGCTTTATATACCCCACCCAAATGTTCAAGTTGACTAGAGCCATATTTGCGCTCGATGAATCCACCTATTAAGAACAAATTCGCTTTTACAATGATGTGATGAACAATGTAGAAAATGGCACCGGCTAAAGCTAAGGGAGTGTAAATAGCCAACCCCATGATCATATAGCCTATTTGGCTAATAATATGAAAAGAAAGAATTTTCTTAATGTCGAATTGGCTAGCCGCTCCTAAAACGCCCGTTAACATGGTTAGCCCTGCGACCCAAATTAACGTCGGTTGCCAGCCACTCTCGGCGAGCGGAAATACTAAGGTGAAGACTCTTATCAACGCGTATACACCGACTTTAGTAAGCAACGCGGCAAACAGTGCCACCACACCGCTTGGCAACGTGTGATAAGAAGCGGGCAACCAAGCAAATAAAGGAAAGAGTGCCGCTTTAATAGAGAAGGCAAACAAAAATAGCGCGGACAGCATCATGTTGATGCTCAATTCATTTTCCGCAACTTTGGTGTAGAGATCGGCCAAGTTCAAGGTGCCCGTTGCGCCATACAATAAACCGATAGCAAGTAAAAATACCAGCGTCGAAATCAGGTTCAACATCACGTACTTTACTGCACCATCAACTTGAGTTTTCGTTGCATCTAACACCATTAAACCAAATGATGAAATGAGCATGACCTCAAACCAAACATACAGATTAAAAATATCTCCAGTCAGGAAAGCGCCATAAACGCCAGCAAGCAACACGTGCATTAGCGCATGGTAATTGCTATAGGAGGGCTTTCGGTGAAGGTCCGCCATCGCGTAGAAAACACATATCGCACCAATCACCGCCGTTATCATCACCATAGCAACGCTGAGGTAATCTGCGACAAACACGATACCAAATGGCGCACTCCACTGACCAAAAGCAACGGCTTGAATATCATTATTTATGATGTTTTCTGTGAGAAAGCCCGCAACGAAAAGGTTCGAAATCGCACTTACACCGCTCAACCACTCAACACTTTTTGTTGAGCGACGGACGAAGAAGATAGTCAACGCCGTACTCAGCGATAGAACAACCGGTAACGTAAGCAAAATCGAACTCATTGACCCTCCTCAGAACGTTGCATTTCATCGACGTTTGCAGTTCCAGTGTCTTTATAAGCTCGATAGAACAGCATTAAAGCAAAAATAAGTAGTCCAAAACCGATGACTATCGCAGTTAAGATAAGCGCTTGAGGTAAAGGATTTGCCGCGCTATCTGGTGGTAAAAGAGCATTATCGCCAATCAATGGCGGCTCTCCGGGCGTCAGCCTTCCAGCGGTAAAAATAGCAAGGTTAACCGCACTACTGAGTAACATGATGCCGAACAAAAGGCGCAAGATATGCTTTTCAAGCATTAAATAAACACCTGCTGCGACAAATACTCCAACGACAACACTCCAAACTACTTCCATCACTCTAGCTCCTCATTAATACGAAGCAGCATACCCATCACGCCACCTATAACGGCAAGGTAAACACCAACATCAAAAACCAATGGCGTCCCTAGTGGTATCACGTCTTTCCACCACAGTCCGGTCAAAAACGGTTTATCAAACGCAAAGCTCAAAGCACCAGAAACTAAGCTCAATGCGATGCCAGATAACGCAATGAGAAATGGTTTGAAATACAACCTAGAACGAACGTATTTCGGTGATTCCGCGAACATGAGAAGTGATAAGCCAATAACGGCAATCAACGCACCAATAAAGCCACCACCCGGTTCATTATGACCACGTAACAATAGATACACTGAAAATACGAGCATGAGTGCCGAAACGATGTGTGCCGTGGTTGCAAAAATTAATGATTGGATACGATTTTGCTTTTTCGCTCTTGTCTTAAGCAAACTCACTGCCGCAATCCCAGCAATAACAACGACGACAACTTCTCCCAATGTATCAAATGCGCGAAAGTCGACCAGAATAACGTTAACAATGTTTCGCCCATGTCCACCCGGGACACTGTTTTCTGCAAAGAAATCTGACACCGAAGAGTCCATCGGCTGAGACGTGATTCCTAACAAAAGTAAAGTAACCGAAACTCCTATCACACCTGCTATGCAAATATTCGCTACTTTACGTTTTATTGAATGCTTGGGCACGGTGGTTAGACGCGGCATATGACGCATTAACAATGCAAGAAAGACCACCATTAATGTTTCCACTAACAGTAAAGTCTTCGCAACGTCCGGGGCGCTATAAATCATAAAAACAAGCGTAGTCATGAAGCCAATCATACCAAGCGCAGAAATCACAAGAAGTCTTGCGTGGGACAACGTACATACGAGCGCAGCACCAATCAACAATAAGGCAATACCAATCTCATAGAAAGTGACACTTGAAAGTTCGCCAACCAAAGGCAGAGGAATAAGCGCTACCTGACTCAGTAACGCAACGGCAAGTACCGTGAAAAATAATAGGACATAGCGACTCAATTTCTTTTGCTGTAACCGCGCCGTTTGCCACTTCGCCACTGTCATCATGCCATCTAATAGTCGTTCAAAAATATTCTCCGCTTTGGGGACGAATAGATGTAACCGCTGAAAAAATGCAGACACAGTAGGATAAACACGGTACACCACATACCCCAACGCTAGCGTAATAACGCTTAACACTAACGGTACATTCACGCCATGCCATAGTGATGTCTCTTTAAGAGCTGCTGTGGGCAGAATGTCAGCAGAGCCCGGAAAAATAATATTGCGATCTAACCAATTTAAACCGAATAACGGGACCAGGAGACTGCCAAGAGCCAGGAGCAAAGGCGAGATCCACATGGTTTTTTTTGTCTCAACTGGCTTAGTTTCAATCGGCACGAGACCACGGCGAGCAAAGAATGGTCTCGCAATAAGCATAATGGTTAGCGCGACCATCAGTATATTCACGATTAAAAGTACAAAGGCGATCCAGCTATTGAGCTCTACTGCGGACTTGTACATGTATTCTTTGCTCAAAAAGCCTAACAACGGCGGGAACCCCGCTTTAGACAATGCAGCTAAACTCCCCGCAACCATGCTGATGACGAGAACTGACTTCAGACCGTACAATTGATCAATATCTCGTGTTCCTGTCGCTTTGTCGATATTACCCACCACCATAAACAGCGCAGCTTTATAGAAAGAGTGAGCGAGAATAAACATCAATACTGCACTAACGGCCAAATCTGTGCCCATACCTAGTAATAATGTTAATTTACCCAAAGCAACATTCGTGCTGTAGGCTAGCATCAGCTTCAAGTCAGTTTGTTTTAATGCGACAAATGTGCACCAAATGGCCGTGATACTCCCAGTGATGACTAAAGCATAAAACCAGATCTCGCTGTGGGCATAAACTGGCGATAAACGTGCTAATAGGTAAATGCCTGCCTTTACCATTGTTGCCGAGTGTAAATACGCACTGACCGGAGTGGGAGCTGCCATCGCGTTAGGTAGCCAAAAATGAAACGGGAATTGCGCAGATTTAGTAAATGCACCGAGTAGTATGAGCACTAGAGATGGGATAAACCATTCATGCTGCGCAATAGTGTCTGCCTGCTCGATAATGGTATTTAGCTCATAACTCCCTGCCATTGCTCCCAGCAAGATAAGACCAGCTAGCAACGCTAGTCCACCAGCACCGGTAACAATCAGCGACTGCAAGGCGTTTTTCCGAGACGTTTTATTTTCGTGATTAAACCCGATCAGTAAGTAAGAAGTGATGGTGGTGAGTTCCCAGAAAACAAATAACAACAGAATGTTATCGCTCATCACAATCCCTAGCATGGCAAGCATGAATAGGGTTAGATACAAATGAAAGGAAAACCGGCTATCACTTTCTCGTAAATAAGCCAACGCGTAGATTTGAATCAGTGCGCCAATCCCACTGATCAGTCCCGCAAAAAGAAATGAAAGACCATCTAATCTAAAGCTAAGGTTGATATCGAGGCTTGGTATCCATTCCGCATTCCAGCTCACGCCTGCAGGAGTATAGATATAGAAGAGAAAAGAGAAGATTAAAACTGGCAGCGCAGGGAAAATCAGTAAGACCAACTGATTATCTAGGTTTTTCGGCAGGTTTTCTTTACCCGTTATGTTATTCAACATCGCAGCCCATTCGTTATTATAAGAAGATACGCCCTATCCGGCGCAAATGACAAACTCCACTGTATTGTTTTAGCCCAAGCGCTTCAAAAACGATCATGAAACCAAGGGAAAAGTAGCAAACAGTAATCACTGAGTGCTACTTAGAGGAACGCCGATACAAACCGCTATTTGCTGTCTGCTACGGCATAAGAACGTAGGTCACTACTTACGTGTTCTTGGCTGAATGTATATGGATTATCGTCATCAGCTAACTCGAATGCATCGTAGGTGCAGTCACCGATATCATTTCTCGGACAAACATAAACATTCGAACGTTCTATCATTTCTGTGTGGCATTTCGGGCATAGGTTTTTCATGTCACTCTCCTCTGATAACTTATTGATACATTGATAATTCCATGTTCTAGAGATCCATCTCCCTCCTTTACCTAAAACATCACTTAAACCCAACTTTGTTACACCCCAATTACTGAATCGGTGAGACAAAACCATCGGGCTTAAGAGCGACCAAACTACAGTTAATCGATTGCAAAATATTTTCAGCCGTATTACCAATGACATAGCCAGATATACCAGTTCTCGCTAAGGTTCCCATTACCAGCACGTCTACCTCAATACTCTCTACGTAATCTGGAATCTTTTCGTCGGGTTTTCCATGCAGGTGGTGAATCACAATTTCACCTGTAATCCCAGACTCCTCCAACAGCTGTTGCAGAGCTTGTTTATGATCGGCTTTTGCTTTGTCGAGTTCATGTTTCAACTCAGCATCATCGACTTGAATCCAAGCGTTACCATTAAGGTAGTTTTCTAAGTAATACTCCCAGCAAGAAATCACGTGTAAACGACTATCGCAGGTGTCGGCTATCGAACGCGATAATTCGAGTAAACGCACGGCTAATGAGTGCTGTTCATCGCTTGCCGTTAATGGGTCGATAGCCACAGCAACACGGCGCTTATCTCTTGGCTTATCAATTGGTCGGTGCAACCAAAGCGGACAAGGGCATTTTCGTAACAGAGTCATATCAATAGCTTTGAAACCCTCAGCACCTTCACCGAGCGGTTCAGCTTCTTTGATGATGAGATCTTTGTTATCAGCTAATGCTTCTTGAATAATACAGACAGCGGGCTTTTCACTGCTTTTCACAGTAAGAGGAAATGCGAGATCCTCTTCAGTGAGTCCCAGCTTCTGTCTGTATTCGTGAATACTTTGTTTGAGGGAGTCTTGCAGCGATTGCTCATAACTTTGCTGATACTGGATCATGTCTGTTGGGAAATCAGGACACGCTATTAGCCCTGAGACAGGCACTTTGTTGCTAGATGCAATCCTCATCGCTTGTTCGAGGGCGTCACTATGGCCTGGCAATCCTTGTGTTGCAAAAAGTATGTTTGCGAATCGTTTCATACACACCTCCTTGTTTGGTTAAATATTAACCACCCACAAAGTATAATACCTAACGGATAATTGTAACGGCTTGTGACGTTGATGAAATCAATTCTCATTAAGAGACGGATATTGCTTCATTTTGTTTTACGTCACACTCTCCTTTCTTCACAACTATCGCCTTCGACCTAAATAAATTCCGCTACCTAAAGTTGAGACCAAATAAAAACCCAAATTACTCAAAGTTTTTTCTCACCTTGAGTAACTTGGGTATAAGCAATAACACACTTAGTGTCCGGATTTAAATGGATGGCCTAAATTTTCACGCAACTTAGTTTAAAGATGCCATCTCAATCACGAATCGGTATAAAAAATTTACGGCTTTAGCGACCTAAAATCGCCGTAACTCAATGTTAAGGTTGTTGTTTTGTCGGTGCCAAAGCAATTTCACGAACACATACTCCTTGCGGTTGCTGATAAGCAAACAGCACTGCTCGTGCGATGTCATCTGCGGCCAACACGCCGCCCATATCCACCTTCCAGGCGTCATAGCCATCTTTAATATCTTGAGACGTTGTATGTGAAAGTAATTCCGTTTCCACTGCACCAGGTGCAATCGTCGTAACGCGAACATTCGATGATGCAACTTCTTCACGTACGTTTTCAGAAACCGCATGAACCGCAAATTTGGTACCGCAGTAAGCGGCATGATCAGGGAATGTTTTCTTGCCCGCAATAGAGCTGATGTTAATGATCGTACCACTGTTACGTGCTTTCATAGGTGCTAGGACGGACTGCATGCCATTGAGTAAGCCAATTACGTTCACATCAAACATGCGCTTCCACTCCGATGGTTCCTGAGTATCTATCTGACCGAGAAGCATAACGCCTGCGTTATTTACAAGTGCATCGACCGGACCATACAACGCTTCAGCTTTCTCAATTGCAGCCTCAAAAGAAGCTTTGTCGGTCACATCTACCTTTTCACAAAGCGTATTTGGTAAGTTTAATGCTTCCAAACGTTCTACACGTCTTGCTAACAAAAGAAGAGCATGGCCCTGCTCACTGAAGTGACGTGCAATCGCTTCACCAATGCCTGAACTAGCGCCTGTAATAACAATTAACTTTTTCATTTTGAATCCTTAATCGAACGGTTTACATCAGTGGCGGTAAGTTTAAGAAAACTTTGTTTGTTGATATATACCGACCTAGTTGAAACACTGTTGTTATACTGCAACAATACTTTTTTGAATTATGAAGAAGTCATCATGCAAACACACATCAACCTTGCGGATATTCGCTCCTTCGTCCTAATCGCTCAACTAGGAAACTTCACGAAAGCAGCAGAGCAACTTGGCGTTTCTCGCTCACACGTTTCACGTCAAATAACAAATCTGGAGCAACAGATTGGTGTCACTTTGCTACAAAGGACCACTCGAACACTGAACCTCACCGAAGCAGGCAAGGTTCTGTATAAACAGTGTGAAACTGCCCTTCACAATATTGATCAAGCTGTTATGGCAGTGGTTGATGATGTAGAAGACTTAAGAGGTGACATTCGTATCAACTGTGTGGGGGGCTATTTAGGAGAAGACGTTGTCGCAGATATCGTTGCTCAATTTCTAATCCAACACCCACAAGTGAGCATTAACTTAGATTTTAGTAGCCATCGTGTCGATTTAATCGCGGATGAATTCGATATCGCTTTTCGAATGGGAAAGTTAGACGACTCCAACTTTATCGCTCGCAAACTGATCGATGTGGAAATGGGGACATACGCAAGCCCAAACTATTTAGAAACATATGGCTATCCTTCGCATCCAAAGGACTTAGAAAAACACGTTTGTTTGACAGGTAGTGTGACACGGTGGGCATTTGAGAACACGAATACAAAGCAGTCAACGGAACACCAGATACGTGGACAGTTACGATGTAAGAGTGGCAGAGTAATGATAAAAGCAGCCTTGGCGGGAAATGGCATCATCCGTGTGCCAGCACTTTATTGTCAACAAGAACTCCAGACAGGCAAGCTAAAAGAAGTGTTTACCAATTGGAGCATTCCGAGTGTGGAATTTTCACTCCTTTATCATCACGACCGACATCAACCAAAACGCATCCGAGCCTTTGTTGATTTTACCACGCAATACTTTCGCAAACTGCAGAGTAAAGACAAGTAACCTGCACGTTGGTACCTGTCTATGTATGCTTTATAGGCTGAGCCTGTGAACCTGGGGTTTGTTCTAGAAAGAGTGTGAGCATTTTGACGCTTAAGGTTTGGTTTTCATAAACGTCAGAGGTGTTTGTCCAGTTTGCTTTTTGAAAAATGCAATAAAAGCACTGTCTGACGAAAACTCCAGCCAATCGGCAGCTGCGCTGACTGGCATGCCCGTTGATAACAATTCAACTGCTTTTAAAAGCCTCCACTGTTGCCGCCAATCTTGATAATTCATTCCCGTTTCCGACTTAAATAATCGTGTTACCGTCTTGGTGCTTGCCCCAACTTTGCTTGCAAGAGTAGTAAGCGAAGGAGCTAGAAATGAAGGTTCAACCAACTCTCGACGAAACGTTGTTAAGCGCCGATGCGATGGCAAAGGCAACTGAAACGAATAACGTTTCGCAGCATAAAACTCCTCCCAAAAAAGTGCCGTCGTATTTACCATCTCGCTGCTAGGCTTATCCCACTCCCAAAATGACATTTTATCAATAAGAGCTTGGAGTAAATTATTCACTTCTATCATCGTGATCTTACTCGGACAGGCAAACTCCTCACAATCAAAATACAAAGATCGGTACGCCACCACATTCGTCATTAGTGCGCGATGCGGCGTATTAGGTGGGATCCAAACCGCCTTTGTCGGTGGCAAAATACAAATCGAGTCTTCCAGAGCAAAACTCATACAACCTTGAGGTGCGTACAATAACTGCCCTTTCTTGTGCATATGCATACCTGAGTCGTGCTTTCCAATATCCGCAGCAATTCCCACTACACAATTAGAAATTTTGTCTGCATCAAATTGTGTTTTTTCGTTAATAAGCGCCATTTTGTCCGAATGTTGATGTATTTGGTTTTTATGTTGTTATTAGATCAATCATAGCCTCATTTATACTGCCCGCCAACTTCATTAACGATGGGTAACAATATGAATACTAAGCCCTCTTTATGGCTCATGCTGGTCATGTTGATGTTTCCGCAAATTGTAGAAACCATCTATAGCCCAGCGTTGAGCTCAATCGCTCTATCATTTGATGTAAACCACGCACAAGCAGCCCAAACATTGTCGATTTACTTCCTAGCTTTTGCCATTGGCGTTGTAGTTTGGGGAGTTCTCGCAGATAAACTGGGAAGAAGGCCCACCATGCTTATTGGGCTCTTTATCTATGGTTGCGCATCTTTACTCGCAACTCAAACCGAAAGCTTTGCTGTTGTCATGACCGCGCGAGCCCTAAGCGCATTTGGTATCGCGGTAGGATCCGTTGTCACACAGACCATGCTTCGTGACGCGTTTGACGGTCAAGAACTGAGTAAAGTCTTTAGCTTAATGGGGATGGGTATATCAATCAGCCCGGTAGTTGGCATGCTATTAGGCGGGCAGCTTACAGCGCTTGGTGGATACCGTTATGTGTTTTTTGCCTTGTTTTTAATCGCGTTAGTATTGCTCGCTTACAACGTTGTTAAGCTTCCTGAAACACAGAAGGAACAGACACCAGTACGGTTGCATCAACTTAGCTGGAAAATGGTAAGAGACGCGCGAATTTGGCGCTCAGGATTACTGGTTGCTTTGTATAACATTGCTCTATTTTCTTATTACCAGCTTGGCGCATTTACTTTCTCAGTACTTGGGTATAACTCCGAACAATTTGGATACAGTGGCATGGTACTGGGGTTAGGCACTCTGCTTGGAAGTTATTTAAACAAATCCCTAGTGTCCAAAAATGTTCGAAAAAGCCAGCTACTTTGGTTCTCAGCAATATTGATTAGCGTTGGATCAGTCGGTGTGTTGATTCTGAACCAATCAATCTGGTTTGTTGCTCCAATGGTGTTAGTCGTCATGTCTTATGGGATTGCGATACCCAACATACTCAGTGATGCACTCGTTAATTATAAACAACAGGTTGGCAGCGCAGGCGCTTTATTTGGGCTCATGTACTACATCATGATCGGGACGGGATTAGCGATGGCTGGAACAGTACAAAACTTAGGTGTCGTTCTATTATCATGTAGCTGTTTAGCGATTTTATTAGCGTTTTCTAAAAGGCAAGTTCATACCAACTTGTGACCAGATACTACGCATTGCTTGCCTAATCTTCCGAAGATTGGTCTACATCTTTTCTAACGGTTAACTAAAACGTAAATAAAAAGCGCCTGTCGGCGCTTTAATTATCCATAGATCTTATTGCCATGTTGGCTCGCCAAACTCTTCACAACGTTGCTTGTCGTAATTTTCAATGCGCCCGCGTTTACCTACAAACTGAACCTGAACAACCATTCCAGCTTCAACATATTCACTGAAATAATCGCAAGAAACACGAAAACTAGTATCGCGTATCACAATTGGTACCCATTCATAGCCGCCGCTGCGTGGTAAGTAAGACTTGAAGGTAATGACCCCGTCATCTGAAACGTTGATTTCTTCATCATATTCATTCAACTTATAAAAACGTTGTCCATCAAACTCTGCCTTTGCTTTTTCAATTATTTCCTTCGTTGCTGTCGATTGCATCGGCGTATTTGACACCAGTTGACACCCAACAATAGATGTCAATACGGACAAAGCCAAAGCGAGTTTAGTTATTTTATTCATTTACCTAACCACTGTTGAATTATTCAACACTTACCACTTTAAAAGGAGGGAGACCATACTTTATTTTAAAGAAAGTAAATTACCACCTTCTAAAGAAGGTGGCTTTGTGTGAGCCCCCTAAAAGGGGGCCTTTGTTTAGTCCAGCGCCA
>NZ_JAWOUB010000014.1:0-133896 GCF_033339195.1 Vibrio sp. 811 | reverse complement strand
TAAAATACAAAACGCCCGATGAAGTACATCGAGCGTTTTAGTTAAAAAGTGTCAACCCATATCAGGACGGGTCACACACATTAAAAGGCTAGAGTTTTACCGCCAATTTAACACCTTGACGAATCGCACGCACAGCATCAAGTTCACCCGCATGGTCAGCTCCGCCAATGATATGAATCTTCTCTCCAAGTTCAGACCATTTATCTTCAAACGGACGTACAGACTCTTGCCCAGCACAAATGATAACTTTGTCTGCATTAAGTACCTGCGCGCTTCCGTCTACATGAATGTGCAAACCTTGATCATCAATTTTATCGTAAGACACACCACCGACTAAATGTACGCCCCGTTTTTCAAGGGTACGTTTATGGATCCAACCTGTCGTTTTACCCGGACCTTTACCTACACGACCTTTACGACGCTGAAGTACCCAGACTTCTTTATCGCTGACCGCATCAGGGTAAGGGTATAAACCACCCGGCTGAGACATCTCCTTGTCGATTCCCCATTCATGCAACCAGTCATCCAACGTTTGTCCAACTGGCTCTGTGAGCATGGTCGCGACATCTACGCCAATGCCACCAGCACCAACGATAGCCACTTTCTCACCGACTGGCGTTTTGTCTCGAATGAGAGTTTGATAGTCGACGACTTTCTCTGGGTTATCAATTCCATCAATATTGACTTTACGTGGCTCAACACCCGATGCCATCACTATCTCATCGTACTCTGTGAGTAAGTCATAGTTCGCTTCCGTCGATAAGTGCAGATTCACGCCTGTTTCATCAATACGGTTAGCGAAATATCGTATCGTCTCTCGAAACTCTTCCTTACCAGGGATCTGCATCGCAAGACGGAACTGACCACCGATGCGGTCGTTCTTTTCGAACAAATCAACCTTATGGCCACGTTCAGCCAGTGTGGTCGCACAAGCCAAGCCCGCAGGTCCAGCACCAACAACTGCAATGTTTTTCTTTTTAAAGGCTGGTTCAACAACAATTTCGGTTTCATAGCACGCTAGAGGGTTCACTAAGCAACTGGCGCGCTTACCTTTAAACACGTTATCTAGACACGCCTGATTACAACCAATACACGTATTAATAAGCTGCGCTTTTTCCTGTTCGGCTTTAGCAACAAAGTAAGGATCGGCCAAGAATGGGCGCGCCATCGAAACCATGTCGGCATGACCTGAAGATAAAATACGTTCTGCTTCATCTGGCGTATTTATACGGTTGCAAGTGATAATAGGAACCGAAACGTGAGGTTTAACTTTTTCCGTAACCCATGTAAACGCACCGCGTGGTACTTGAGTCGCAATTGTCGGAATTCGAGCCTCATGCCAACCGATACCCGTATTAATAATCGTGACGCCAGCCTCTTCAAGTGCTTTCGCCAATTCGATAACGTCTTCAAAAGTGCTGCCCTGCTCGACAAGATCCAGCATAGAAAGACGGAAGATGATGATGAACTTGTCACCTACCGCCTTGCGTACCGCTTTAACAATTTCTAGCGGAAAACGCATACGTTTTTTATAGCTGCCACCCCATTCGTCGTAACGCATATTAGTACGTTTACATAAGAATTGGTTTATCAAGTAACCTTCCGAGCCCATTAACTCGACGCCATCATAACCAGCAAGCTGTGCTAACTCCGCACTATTAGCAAACGCGTCGATGGTTTTCTTTATCTGGCGGTCGCTCATTTCACTCGGAGCAAACTTTGCAATTGGCGCTTTAATGCCAGATGCACTTTGCGAGAATGGATGCATTGCATAACGCCCAGCATGGAGAATTTGCAACGCAATTTTACCACCGTGCTTGTGCACCGCTTCTGTCACAACTTTATGGGCTTTAGCATGTTTTGGCTTGCTGAATTCAGCACTCAACGGGTGTAAACGACCGCGTAAGTTAGGAGAAAAACCTCCGGTTACAATCAGTCCGACACCGCCTTTCGCGCGTTCTTCATAAAAAGCCGCGAGCTTCTGTAATCCTTCTTTGTGCTCTTCTAAGCCCGTGTGCATTGATCCCATCAGAACTCGGTTTCGTAATTGTGTGAAACCGAGGTCCAGTGGCTTTAATAGGTTTGGGTACATGGCAGACATCACTTAACATCCATTGTTATTATCATGGTCTGACCAGATTAAGCCTGCTCAACCAAAAAATCAAACAAGCGTTTACATTTTTGTAACACCGATCAATCTCGTGTGAAAATATGCCAATTGTTGAGTGGTCGTGATAAGCTAAAAAAATGTTATTTTTTGAGATCTTAGAGATAAGAACCCATACTTTGTTAGACTCGGCGTAACTATCTCGTTATGGAGACAAGATGAAAAAACTCTTCAAATTTATTGGTTTGATATTTAAAGGGATATGGAAAAGTATCACTTTCATCAGACTCGCACTGGCAAACCTAATTTTCTTGCTGATGATTGCCGTTTTCTACTTTGCCTTTACTTATACCGGAGACGGTCAACCTGTCGTCGAAAAAGAATCGGCATTGGTGATGAACCTTTCAGGCCCAATTGTCGAACAAAGACGTTATGTAAACCCAATGGACTCTTTTGCTGGTTCCCTTTTGGGTAATGAGCTACCGAAAGAAAACGTCCTTTTCGATATCGTTGATACTATTCGCTACGCGAAAGACGATCCTAAAGTGTCTGGATTAGTGCTAGCACTGCGAGACATGCCAGAAACAAATCTCACGAAACTACGTTACATCGCGAAAGCGTTGAACGAATTTAAAGCGTCAGGCAAACCCGTTTACGCCGTAGGTGATTTCTACAACCAAAGCCAATATTACTTGGCAAGTTACGCCGATAAAGTTTATCTGGCACCTGATGGTGGTGTATTGATTAAAGGTTACAGCGCTTACTCAATGTACTACAAAACGTTACTTGAAAAGCTTGACGTTTCTACTCATGTTTTTCGCGTAGGTACTTATAAATCCGCTATCGAACCGTTTATTCGTGATGACATGTCCGATGCGGCGAAAGAGTCAGCAACACGTTGGGTTACTCAATTATGGAGTGCTTTTGTTGATGACGTAACAACAAACCGAAACATTGATGCGAAAGTGCTTAATCCAACCATGGATGAGCTGATTAACGAGATGAAGTCTGTAAATGGAGATATTGCTCAGCTCGCAGTCAAACTGGGGCTAGTGGATGAACTTGCGACACGCCAAGACATTCGCACTCTATTTGCAAAACAGTTTGGTAGTGACGGCAAAGACAGCTACAACGCGATTGGTTACTACGACTACCTTGCAACGATTCGTCCCGATTACACACTACCTCAGCACGACATCGCCGTTGTTCTAGCAAGTGGCGCGATTATGGACGGTCAACAACCTCGCGGAACTGTTGGTGGTGACACAGTCGCAAGCTTGCTGCGTCAAGCACGCAATGATGAAAAAGTGAAAGCGGTCGTATTACGAGTAGATAGTCCAGGAGGCAGTGCCTTTGCTTCTGAAGTGATTCGTAACGAAGTAGAAGATCTGAAGCAAGCAGGTAAGCCGGTTGTTGTATCCATGTCGAGTTTGGCCGCTTCTGGTGGTTATTGGATTTCAATGAGCGCAGACAAAATCGTTGCTCAGCCAACAACCCTGACGGGCTCCATTGGTATATTTAGTGTCATCACCACGTTTGAAAAAGGCTTTAGCAAGTTAGGTATTAATACTGATGGCGTTGGCACATCGCCGTTCTCAGGTGACGGTATTACCACTGGCCTTTCTGAAGGCGCGTCTCAAGTGTTCCAATTAGGTATCGAGCACGGTTACAAGCGCTTTATTTCTCTAGTTGGCGAGAATCGCGATATGTCTCTAGAGGAAGTTGACAAAGTTGCTCAAGGTCGAGTTTGGACTGGCCAAGATGCACTATCCTTTGGTCTTGTCGATCAAATGGGTGACTTTGATGATGCTGTAGAGCTAGCGGCGAAACTAGCGAACGTAACCGATTACGGCATTTACTGGGTAGAAGAGCCTCTTTCACCTACTGAACTATTTCTGCAAGAGTTTATGAAACAGGTGAAAGTCTCTCTAGGTATTGATGCAACAAGCTTGCTACCAAAAAGTCTTCACCCCGTAGCTCAACAATTCGAACAAGACGCAAGCTTGCTCCAAAGCTTCAACGATCCTAAAGGTCAATACGCATTTTGTTTGAACTGCCAAGTGCAGTAGTTTTTCCATCAATATTACAAAGGGCACTTCTACTTGAAGTGCCCTTTTTATTAGGCTTTGCATCTCCTCAGATGACTTTCTGATGCTGTGCGTATAGCCTCGCATCTCAAGGTTATTTAGGTATATAATCCCCGCCTCTGTTCCCCTACACGAAAGAAAAAACGATGACTAGAAAACACATCTACATCGCTTACACCGGTGGTACCATCGGAATGCAAAAATCCGACCACGGCTATGTGCCTGTTGCTGGCTTTATGGAAAAGCAATTAGCAAGCATGCCCGAATTCCATCGTCCTGAAATGCCGGATTACACCATCCACGAATACGACCCTCTGATTGACTCATCAGATATGACACCTGCTGACTGGCAGCAGATTGCGAATGATATTCGTGACAACTATGACAAATACGATGGTTTCGTTATCCTACATGGTACTGACACCATGGCGTACACTGCGTCCGCATTGTCTTTCATGCTTGAAAACCTTGGTAAGCCAGTGATTGTAACGGGTTCACAAATCCCTCTCGCAGAGCTGCGTTCTGACGGCCAAGCAAACCTATTAAACGCGCTACATATTGCGGCAAACTACCCGATCAACGAAGTAACTTTGTTCTTCAATAATCAATTGATGCGTGGTAACCGCAGCACAAAATCTCATGCAGACGGTTTTAATGCCTTTACTTCACCAAACCTTCCTCCACTATTGGAAGCTGGGATCAATATTCAAGTTAGCAACAGCGTAACCGTTGGTGCACAACCAGAAGGTGAGTTTAAGGTTCACAACATCACGCCACAACCAATCGGTGTGATCACCATGTACCCTGGTATTTCACACGAAGTTATCCGCAACACGCTTCGTCAGCCCGTGAATGCGATGATTCTTCTGACTTTTGGTGTCGGTAATGCTCCTCAGAACCCTGAACTGCTTGGTCACCTGAAAGAAGCCTCTGAGCGCGGCGTTATTGTCGTAAACCTAACTCAGTGTTTGGCAGGTAAAGTGAATATGGGCGGATATGCCACAGGTTGTGCTCTCGCAGACTCTGGTGTTATCAGTGGCTTTGACATGACGCCCGAAGCGGCGCTGGCAAAACTACACTACCTTCTAAGCCAAAACCTTTCTTACGAAGAAGTAAAAGAGAGAATGCAACAAGTACTGCGTGGTGAAATGAGCCTGTAAGTTCAAGCTTTCTACGATCTAAAAAGCCCAATACAATTTGGGCTTTTTTCTTTCAAAATCAAAATAATAAAATTTTGAGAAATAAGGCGTAAGGATTAATCAATGTTCGGATTGACACGAACAATATCGCTCTCTTCTCCGCTGAATTGTTTTTTAAGCTCTTGTTTTGATTTAAAACTGATTTCACCACCGGCTGCAACCGTCATATGCTGCGCATCAGTATTATGTTTTGATTGATACAACATCACAGCTTGCATACACGAATCTCGCTGCTCTTTAGAAAGTGTTGTACCCTCAGGCCATCTTCCCGTTTCTACTGCATAGACTAAGCGATCATAAACTTCTGGAGTCATCGCTTGTAATAGTTGTTCTGCGTCCATAGTGTACCTTCTTATTACATTCTATTTACAGAACATAACGGGTTAAGAAACTGAGTCAAGAATACGAAAATGAATTGGTGTAACGGATCACAAGCAAAGCCATGAAAAGAACAAACTGGTTACTTCTCAGCCTCGCATGTTTTGTGCTATCGGGCTGTTTTGAAGGTAACGTGACAACCGAAGAGTTGTGCCAAAAAACACCAGAACTGCGTTGCGAGCAGCTCAATATGGATGACGGTCAATGTCGAATTCCAAGAACAAATTTGGTTTGGCATCGGTTTGAGCAATTGAAAAACCCATCAGAGGCCAACCAAATCATCGAATACGGTCTGGTCGCTGAATATAGGAAATGCTTAGAACTCGCCTCCCAGATCACCCCTATTGATCAAAGTGCTCTCAAAAGACAACGCTTTAATGCATTGGTACACAGTATTGATGAGCTAGAGCGCATCGTAAACGAGTTAAAAGGCTCAGAAGACCCGGCTACTTTGTATTTTTTATGGTCTCAAACGGGAGATACTCAAGCTCGTCGCGCATTTTTACAAATGGAAGGGTCTCCCCAATTAAATAATGCTGAGATGCAATATGCATTAGCCACTTTTTATACCAACCGAGATACCAAGAAAACCCTGGAGCTTCTTAATAACGCGTTGTCTTTATCTGATGAAGACAACATCAATCCGGTCATTCTCAAGTCAATGGCAAGTATTCATCAAGGGCTTGGAGACAAAGAGCAAGCGTATCTATGGGCAATGGTCGCGAAGAGATTCGACGTACCGCTTGCTGATGAAAAGCAGCTCCAACGTATGTTCAATTTCAGTCATCCAGAGCGATATAAGCAGTTGGATGAATTAGCCGAATCGGTGGCGAAAGCCATAGAGAAAGGTATCTATTCCCCAGCAATGATACCCACTGAGATATAAACGAAAAACTCCCGCAATGAGCGGGAGTTTTTGTTTAAGTCGAGCGACACTCAGATCACTGTTGAGCATGAATCATCTTGAAAGGATAAAACAATCTCAAGCACGATTTTGTCGTTATTATTCTGATTTGTTGAAAATTAACGACACAGAATTAACACAAAAACGCTCTCCTGTGGTCTGTGGGCCATCTTCAAAAACGTGCCCTAGATGGCTATCACACGTTGCACAACGAATCTCTGTACGTACCATTCCGTGACTTAGATCTTCTAAATAGCGCACCGCTTGATCGTTGATAGGCGCATCAAAACTTGGCCATCCGCAGCCAGAGTCATACTTGTTATCAGAGACAAAGAGAGGAGCATTACAACAGGTACAAGCATAAACACCAGTTTCCTTATTATGCAGTAGCTTACCGCTGAAAGGAGGCTCTGTACCTTGCTCTCGGCAAACACGGAACTCTTCATCAGACAGTTGCTCACGCCACTGTTCATCTGACTTCGTCACTTTTTTCCCGCTTTGTTCCACGACTTTCGGCTCCTTATTTACTGTTCTTGGTATTGACTTTTTTAGCAAAAAACTTGCTTCTCTTAACAGTTGTAGCACATACTTTCTCACCAGGACACCATGCGTAATTAATTTGATAAGAGCACTTATCTCACCAGTTATATTACGCCAACTGGGCTACAGAAGAATCAGTTAAAAGTTTAAAAAACGTACATTTGCAAAGAATTGTTAAAAAAAGCGTCGCTTTTTTTTGACTTTAAACAAGTTAAGTCCGATTATCACTTGCAGATGTTTACTGGATTCTGTAATTTTACTACCAGTTATCTTTAATCAGAAATTAAGTTGTGGAGCAACTATAATGACTATCAAAGTAGGTATTAACGGTTTTGGCCGTATCGGTCGTTTCGTATTCCGTGCAGCGCAAGAGCGCAACGACATCGAAGTAGTAGGTATTAACGACCTTATCGATGTAGATTACATGGCATACATGCTTAAGTATGACTCAACTCACGGCCGTTTCAACGGTACTGTTGAAGTTGAAGGCGGTAACCTAATCGTTAACGGTAAAACTGTACGTGTTACTGCAGAGCGCAACCCTGAAGACCTAAAATGGGACGAAATCGGTGTTGACGTTGTAGCTGAAGCAACTGGTCTTTTCCTAACTGACGAGACTGCACGTAAGCACATCACTGCTGGCGCGAAAAAAGTTGTACTAACTGGTCCTTCTAAAGACGCTACTCCAATGTTCGTTAACGGCGTAAACTTCGACACTTACGCTGGTCAAGACATCGTTTCTAACGCTTCTTGTACTACTAACTGTCTAGCGCCTATCGCTAAAGTTCTTAACGACAAGTTCGGTATCGAATCTGGTCTTATGACTACAGTTCACGCAACTACAGCAACTCAAAAAACTGTAGATGGTCCTTCTGCTAAAGACTGGCGCGGTGGTCGTGGTGCTTCTCAAAACATCATCCCATCTTCAACTGGTGCTGCTAAAGCTGTAGGCGTTGTACTTCCAGAAGTAAACGGCAAACTAACTGGTATGGCTTTCCGCGTACCAACTGCTAACGTTTCTGTAGTTGACCTAACTGTTAACCTAGTTAACGGTGCTTCTTACGAAGACATCTGTAAAGCGATGAAAGAAGCTTCTGAAGGCGAACTAAAAGGCGTTCTAGGCTACACTGAAGATGCAGTTGTATCTCAAGACTTCATCGGCGAAGTTTGCACTTCAGTATTCGATGCTAAAGCTGGTATCGCGCTAACTGACAAATTCGTTAAGGTTGTATCTTGGTACGACAACGAAATCGGTTACTCAAACAAAGTTCTAGACCTAATCGCTCACATCTCTAAGTAATTAGAAAGTTAGCAATTAGCGAATAACTTCGTTAAAGAAAAGGCGGCTCTAGAGTCGCCTTTTTTGTATCTGGAATTTGAGAGAATGCAGGCTCGATGTTGCATTTAATGTGCGAAGCGCGTCTAAAAGCTCTCCCCCAGCTATAGGAAACTACACATGGATTTAAAAACTCTCCCAGCCCTAACGGTGCTATCTGATAACGTCACTATCGTTGAAGTTGATCAGATAAAAATCGTCCGCGTGATTCATGACAAAGCAACGGCAGGCATCTCGCTACACGGTGGTCATGTCGTGTCGTTCACGCCTGAAGGTCAAGAAGATCTGATCTGGATGAGCGAAAAAGCTGTCTTCGATGGTAAAGCTGCTCTTCGCGGTGGTATTCCGGTTTGTTGGCCTTGGTTTGGGCGTATCGCTGCTCCAGCTCACGGCTTTGCCCGCACCGCAGAATGGGAGTTGGTTGAACATCGTGAGAACCATAACGGTGTGATTGTTGAACTTGCTCTGTTCCCGACAGAAGAAATCCACGATATTTGGCCCCATATGTTTGACGCTCGTTTGGTGATTGAAGTGGGCGATGAGCTAAAAGTGACGCTCAAAGTCATGAACATTGATGACGAGGCTTGGACCTTCTCTGGCGCATTACATACTTACCTAAACGTTGGAGACATTAAGCAAGCACAAACGACAGGCATGGGTGCCGAGTACATTGATAGCTTGAAAGCTGATGCGGTATGCCAAGGTGGTAATGTTCTACAACTAACTGACACGATTGATCGCGTTTACACGCAACCAGAAGCGAAAATTTTGGTAAAAGACCCGGTATTGGATCGTACGCTAAGCGTACACAACCAAGGCCACAACTCAGCAGTATTATGGAACCCTTGGGCAGAAGGTGCGCAAAGCATGGGTGACATGGCTGACGATGGTTATCAAACCATGTTGTGTGTGGAGTCTGCTGTTCATGCACCAAGTATTGAGCAAGGTCAAACGCTCCAACCAGGTGAGACACATGAACTTGTCACTGTCATTTCAGCGCAGTAAGAATCACCATATAAAGGCCGGGGATACCCGGCTTTTTTTGTAATAAAAGCTCTGCTTAGATGGTCCTATCTTTACTAACTTATTGGTTACTGGTCACTTTTGACGGTTTCATTAATAAATATCAAAAAAATTGATCATATAAACCGATAGCATACCGATACAAAACTCATAAATAATAAAAATATCAGGAATTAGTCTATGTTAGAGAGATACCGAAATCAAAGTGTCGGATTCCAGTTGAAACTGGTGATCACTTTGTGTCTATTCATTGCTTTCAGCAGTATTGCAGCGCTTGTTTACCGCAACGCTTCCGATGTTCTATTGGAAAGCACACTGAAAGAACACCAATCTAAAGTAGAATCAATGGCAAAAACCATTGCTGGCCAATTCGATGCTTACCTGCACACCGCTAAAGTCCTCGAATCTACTTTTCGCAATGGCTACCTTGCCGGTGTCTATGTCGAAAATTACACGGTTGACTTCATGGGACATGAAGTACCAAACATCACTCAATACAGTGAAAGCTTAATTAATGACACCAAGTTGGTCGACAGTTTCACACGTGATACCGGCGCTATAGCAACGCTATTCGCACCGTTGGGTGACGACTTTATTCGGGTGTCCACCTCCCTAAAAGATCCACAAGGTCAACGAGCGATCGGAACCACGCTAGGCATCAACCATCCTGGTTATCAGCAACTTAAAGCAGGACAACCGTATTACGCTCAAATTAAATTGTATGGCGAGCGCTACATTACCTACTATGCCCCAATCAAAGATGCGACAGGAAAGGTAGTAGGCCTATCGTTTATTGGCTTACCAGTAGACCAAGCGACACAAACCTTATTCGATGCACTCGAAGAGATAAAATGGGGCGACACTGGTTACACCATTATCGTTGATAACGACGAAAACAATCTTGGTAAATACCTACTTCATCCGGCAAAAAGCGGCTCAGATTCGTCAATACTAGAAGTCGCCGACTACAATGGTCACAAGCCTTTTGGCCAGATTTTCGAACAATCTAGTGGATTAATTCGCTACCCTTTCGAGTACCAAGGTAACGTAGGCGAAAAGTATCTTGTCTACACAGAGGTTCCAGGTTGGAACTGGAAACTGCTAGGTGGTACGTTTATCAAAGAAGTAACAAAAGGTAGCGACACGCTTCTCACACTCATTGCCATCATTTCTTCGGTAGCGGCAATCATTACTTTTGTTGTACTGACGCTTTTCTTGAATCGCAGCTTACAACCTCTCACGACTCTAAACTCATACATGACTCGCTTAGCTGGCGGCGAAGTCAGCTTGAGCATCCCAGCGTCTCGTAAAGCATCAAAGAATGAAATTACGAACCTGAGCTCGGGTGTCGCCAGTATGGCAAGTCAGCTCAATGAACTTGTTGGTAAGATCCGTTCAACAAGCGACTTAGTGGAGAGCAACTCCACCAGCGTTGCCAACGATGCACATAGCAATTTGACCCAAGCCGACCGACAACAACAAGAAGTCGAGCAAGTTGTGACAGCGATTGAAGAAATGGCCTCTTCCGCTCAATCTGTCGCACAACAAGTCGAAAGCATTGCGGAAAACGTACGCTCAGCAAATACTGATAGTCAATCTGGTCTCGCGATTGTTGAAGGCGTATGTATCGACGTTGCTCAACTTAACGATCAATTGGATCAATCAGCAACGGCTATCGAGCAAGTAAATCGCGATAGCGAGAGTATTCAAACCGTCACTAAAATGATTGATGAAATTGCTGAGCAAACCAATTTACTTGCCTTGAATGCCGCCATTGAAGCAGCACGAGCAGGTGAGCAAGGCCGTGGCTTCGCAGTTGTAGCAGATGAAGTGCGCACACTTGCGCACCGAACCCAAAGCTCAGTTCAGGATGTCGTGGAAATTATCGAGAAACTAAAAGGGTCGACTCATAATGCAGTTAATATGATGACAGACAGCCAACGCAGTGCAAACCAGGTCTTGGACAAAGCACAAGACGCGGGCACAGCATTAGAAGCCATCGCAGTACAAGTGCAGTCGATAGCCTCTCAAGCCGACGCCATTGCAGCGACTTCAGAAGAACAAGCTCAAGTTTCACAAGAAATTGCAGCAAATGCCCATTCTATCAGTGAACTTAACCGAGAAAGCCGCAACACGAGCGCAAAAACCTCGCAAAGTGCCATTGAACTTCAACAACAAGCACGAAACTTGAAAGAGCAAGTCGACTTCTTCCACTAATACTTAATAAGAGCCGACCCAGTCGGCTCTTTTTGTTTCACTTGATACCACGCTTTTTGATAGAATTTGCCGCCCTACTTTCTGTTCGAGATCGTCATGAACTATCAATGCCCTCTATGCCACCAAGCTCTAGCGTTAAATGAAAAAACGTTTAAGTGCGAAAACAATCATCAGTTTGACTTAGCAAAAGAAGGCTACGTTAACTTGATGCCAGCGCACCACAAACGTTCTAAAGATCCTGGTGACAACAAAGAGATGATGCAAGCTCGTCGTCGATTCCTCGAAGGAGATTGCTACAACCCAATGCGCCAAGAAGTGGCGCAGCTGTGTGCAACATACACTGAGGGGAGCACCCATCAATTATTAGATATTGGTTGTGGTGAAGGTTACTACACAGATCAAGTACAAAAGACGATAGAAACACAAGCGAACCATGCCACGATTTATGGCTTAGACATTTCCAAAGTTGCCATTCGTTACGCGGCGAAGCGTTACACGCACTGCAACTTTAGTGTGGCTTCTAGTCACCGACTTCCCTTCGCAAATGAATCCTTAGATGCCATTTTGCGCATTTATGCCCCGTGTAAAGCTGAGGAGCTGCAGCGCGTTGTAAAAAACGACGGCGTTGTTGTCACGGTTACTCCTGCTAGCCGCCACTTATACCAACTGCGTGAGCGCATTTATCAAGAAGTTCGTCTTCACAATGAAGAACCAGAACATATTGAAGGGTTTGAATTAGAGCACCAGCAGCATCTTAACTATGTTATGGACTTGAAAAACGGAGCCGCTGTCGATTTATTGCAAATGACGCCATTCGCATGGAAAGCAACCGATGCTCTTCGTGAAGAGTTGAAATCCGCTACACTTTTCCAATGTGAGGCTGATTTTATGTTGCGTGTATATCGCAAAAAAACACTCAATTAATAAGTCAAAAAAACAACAAACGCAAATAGTTATCATTTATATTGATTCATTGCTCAGCCTCCATTAATATCATCCGGACATTTTTGGAGGCTTTTCAATGCGCTTTTCTACTTTGAGCTTGCTCTTTGCAGGCTTACTTACTGGTTGCTCTTCATATACGCACACCAACTCTCACGCAACCTCAGCGGAAGTCACTAGTTTTTACGACTACCAACTATACACCCCTTCTGGCGAGCACATCGCTCTAAGCAAACTGCCAATTGAGCTGCAACAAGCAGATGTCATTCTTATTGGTGAATGGCACACACACGCCGGCATTCATCGCTTTCAAACCGATATGCTCAAACAACTTACGTCCTACGACCGCTCACTCGCGTTATCTATGGAACAATTTACCCGTGACAAACAACCTGTTGTTGACGCTTACCTACGTGGGGAGATCGGCGAACAGTACTTAATGAAACAAGCCAACGCTTGGCCCAATTATGAAAGCGACTATCGCCCTCTCGTGGAGTTTGCTAAGCAGAAAAATCTCCCGGTCATTGCAGCAAATGCACCAAAGAGCATTGTTCGATGCATTGGTCGACAAGGGCTAGATTACATTAACAAGCTCGATGATGATCAGCGGATGTTCATTGCACAAGCCATCAACACTGGTAGTAGTCCGTACAAAGAAAAGTTCATGGCATCCATGCATCACGGTAAGCCAGAGCAGACGGAAAAACAGTTTGCAGCTCAAGTTACTTGGGATGAAACTATGGCGGAATCTATCGTTAGCTACCTAGACGACAACCCAGGCGCTCAGGTTGTCCATGTTGCAGGCAAGTTTCACACCGAGCAAGGGTTGGGTACGGCAGCATCAATCTTAAGCCGCAACCCGAGCTTAAAAGTGGTTGTAATTAGCCCAACAGATAACGTGCTTTCCGATAATACTGACTATCAGTTAGAGGTTCTCGCACCACCAGTACGGTATGTACAAGATGCTCACCGCATGGCGGCATATCAACATCTAACTAAACGCAATAACGATCTTCAATGTAAGTAGCTGGTCTTCAATTTAAGTTACTACCTTGTCGTTGCGTTGCATCATCACACCGCTCCGAGTTCATCGAGTGACAAGGGTCTGCTTCCTGCTGGTCTATTTTTTGCTAATGATCACCAATAGAAACTAGAAGCGGCAAAAGCAGACCTGTTTTTATCCAAATAGCTTCAGAAATAAACTTTGCCGCCGATAAAAATATAACTGCTTTTTACCCGCACTCAGTGACCGAGTGTCGATGTTCCAAGGAGTATTCGATGAATCCAGTAGGAAGCACTTCTGTTAATAGCTATGCCAAACAATCTGTCGCCTCTAAACAAGCAAGTATTGCACAAGAAGAAACTAGTGCTTCGCCGCTGAAAGTCGAACACAATAAGGTGACGCTTTCGACCGAAGGCAAAGCGCTACTTGCCGCTCTGCAACAAATCGAGCACGACAGCAAGAAAATAGAAGCAGAAGATAAATCTGTTGGTGAAAAGGTCGAATCTTTCACGCATGGTGCGCTTGGCATGGATCACCCCGATAAAATCGAGAAAGAAGAGGATGGCTCATATTCTGCGGGTCAATACCTTTCTGCGGCACTTACCGTTGGTGGCATCATACTGGCATTAGTCTGATAACCAGTCTGATAATCGTCACGACAACAAATCCTATTTGAACCAAACACTTACTGCAGCCCATAATTTAATAAGCCAAAGAACGATATGATGCAAACGTAAGTGAATTCGACCGCTCTTGTGGCCCGATAATACATGCTCGTTTATTGCTCCCTAAACTAGGTTTCTTGTGAAGGCACTGAATGGATAACTTTAGTCCATGCTTTCAACTCCTAAGCGTAATCCAAGCCCACGTTTGTGGGCTTTCTTCTTTCCAAACTAACGAACGTTAGAGAGCGACTCATTTTTTCTGCAAAACCAAACAAAAACGACAATTTGGTTAAACTTTTATTACCGACACAAAACCTTCATAAATCATTGCTTTAATGCCTGCGCTTTCAATAAACAAGGAAAATATAATGAAGCGCTTAGTATCTCCAATCGTTACGGCAGTGGCTGCATCTACCCTCTCTTTCAACGCACTCTCAGCTGAAATCAAAAACGTCATTTTGATGATCGGCGACGGCATGGGTCCTCAACAAGTTGGTTTACTCGAGACCTACGCAAAACACGCACCTAACTCGGTTTACAAAGGCGAAAGCACAGCGTTATACAAACTCGCTCAAGAAGGTGTGATTGGATCATCACTGACCAATCCAGAAGACGCAATTGTCGTCGACTCTGCGTGCTCAGCTACGATGCTAGCGACAGGAATCCCTACCGCTTCTGAAGTCATTGGCATTGATAGCCAAGGCAACCATGTCGAAACTATTTTGGAAAAAGCCAAAAGTAAAGGTAAAGCGACAGGGCTCGTCTCTGATACGCGTATGACCCACGCAACGCCAGCAGCATTTGCCGCTCATCAACCACATCGCTCCCTAGAAAACAATATTGCGGCGGATATGCTCGAAACAGGCGTAGACGTGATGATGTCTGGTGGACTTCGTCATTGGATTCCAAAGTCGACAAACGACAAGGGAGAGACATACGAGCAACTTGAAAAGCTCACTCAAGGTAATGTCTACCTGCAATCGAAACGCAAAGACGAACGCAACTTGCTTGCCGAAGCGCAAGACCAAGGCTATAGCTTAGCTTTCAGCCGCGATATGCTCACACAAGCTAAAGGTGACAAATTACTTGGACTTTTTGCTTACTCGGGCATGAACGATGGTATTGCCTACAGTCAAAGCAAAAACGATCCAAAACGCACGCAGCCATCGCTGAAAGAAATGACCACCAAAGCAATCGACATTCTTTCAAAAGACAAAGACGGTTTTTTCTTGATGGTTGAAGGCGGCCAAATTGACTGGGCTGGCCACAGTAACGATGCAGGTACGATGCTGCATGAAATGCTTAAATTCGATGAAGCGGTAAACTCAGTTTATGAGTGGGCAAAAGGCCGTGATGACACCCTGATCATTGTTACTGCTGACCACGAAACCGGCTCTTTTGGCTTTAGCTACTCATCAGCAAACTTGCCTAAACCACAAAAACGCGACGGCGAAGCATTCAAAAATCAGGATTACGCGCCAAACTTCAACTTTGGTCAGTTCGAGATCCTCGATGGTTTATACAACCAAAAGAAAAGTTACTACGGCATGATCAGTGAATTCCAAGCGCTTGATAAGAAAGAGCAAACTCCAGAGAAGTTTGCGGAAGTCGTGAACGCAAATAGCGATTTTTCGATTACGCCTGAGCAAGCAGAACGCGTATTAGCAAGTAAACCAAATCCATACCGACTCGCTGGACACAAATACTTAAGCGAAGAGAACGTACCGACAATCAATGACTTTGATGCTTTCTTTCCTTACAACGACCGTGGCAACTTGCTAGCGCGTGAGCATGCAACAAAACAAAACACAGTATGGGGGACGGGTACTCATACGCATACTCCTGTCAACGTATTTGCTTGGGGACCTGCAGAAACTATCTTTCCGGTATCAAAAATCATGCACCACTCGCAACTAGGCGAGTACTTGAAGCAACAAATTAAATAATCAACTTGCACTTACTTCACAACTCGCGATGTTTCAACGCTCTCGCAAGGGAGCGTTTTTTTATGCATGAAAACAGTTGACGTTTTAAATCGTACACCACAATAATTATGGGTCTTTAATTATATGAATAAAGAAAATGTGCGAAATCTTTGCTAAGCAACCCCAAGACAACTATCAGTTCATCACCCGCTCTATCCGTATTGATGGTCACGCGACCAGTGTAAAACTTGAAGCGAGCTTTTGGACAATTCTTGAGGAAATCGCTAGTGCTCAAAACATGACGGTTCCTAAATTCATAAGCACTGTTTATCAAGAAGCACTCGAATACAATGGTGAAGTGAACAACTTTGCCTCCTTACTTCGATGCGCTTGCCTCACGTACGCTCGCCAACCTCAAGAGACCACTCGTCAAGCACTTGCGCAACTTAACAGTTAATAGCAACCAACCGACCAATAACCATCCTAGGCTATGCATCCGTATTATAAACCCTTGAACATATTCTAATTTGTCGTACTAGAGTACTACCCAGACTCCTTTTGAAATCGCTAACCTATGCGGACTATCAAGGAGTACCCATGACAAAAATGATTCACACCATGATCCGAGTAAGTGAGCTGGACCGCTCTCTACAATTTTACTGTGACGTACTTGAACTAGAAGTCGCTGATCAATACATCTTTGATGGCTTTTCTCTAACCTATCTAGCCAACCAAGAAACTGGCTTTGAATTGGAACTGACGCACAATCACGACCAAAGTGAGCCCTACACTCACGGCTCAGGCTACGGCCACCTTGCCGTCAGCGTGGAGGACATTGAACAAGCCCACAAACGCATTAAATCTCTCGGCATTGAAACTGGTGACATCAAAGCCTTTGACCATCAACAAAAGCATTTAGCAACGTTCTTTTTTGTAACCGACCCTGATGGTTACAAAATTGAGTTTCTGCAACGCCAAGGGCGTTACTTATAACAAAAAGAGTAAACATTATGATTCACTTGACGGCTACCTTTCATGCACAACCGGGAAAAGAACAAGAGTTGAAAGAGGTACTTACCCGAGCGCTTGAACCTACTCGCAATGAAGAAGGTTGCGTTCGTTATCAATTGTTCCAAGATAAAGACAATACATGCCACTTCGTTTTTCAGGAGCAATTTAAAAACCAACAAGCATTTGAGCTTCATGGTAAAACAGAACACTTTGCTCTTTTGATTAGCCAGATCGACAACTTGTTAGAATGCGAGCCGAAACTGGTGTTCTTTAACGAACTGTAACTATAGCGCTAACCGAAGATCAAAAAAGGCACTCTATCTAGAGTGCCTTCCACTAGTTGGGACCTGTGATTAAGCGTCTTGCTTCTCCACCATATGCAAATGCACATCTTGTTGTGGGAAAGGAATCGAAATACCTTCTCGGTCGAAGCGTAGTTTCACCTCTTTTGTCACATCCCAGTATACATCCCAGTAATCATCCGTTTTTACCCAAGGACGCACAATAAAATCTACAGAAGACGTATTTAATGTATGAACTTTGATCATTGGCTCTGGAGTGCGAAGTACCGAAGGGTGAGAGGTAATGATATCAGACAATACTGACTCCGCTTTTAAGAGGTCATCCGCATAGCCAATGCCAAACACCATATCCACGCGGCGAATGCGTTCATGCGTGACGTTCTTAATAACATCTCCCCAGATTTTGCTGTTAGGCACAATAATAATTTGGTTATCAAACGTACGGATTGTGGTGTTCACCAAACTCATATGGCTTACCTTGCCATCCACACCGCCAGCATACACAAAATCACCAACATCAAATGGGCGATAAATAAGCAGCATCATACCCGCCGCGAAGTTGGATAACGTGTCTTGCAACGCGAAACCAATAATCACACCAGCAATACCGAAACCGGTTAGGATTGGCGCTAGGTTCAAACCAAGCTGAGATAAGCCCACCATGATACCGATCACCCACACGAATTTGCCGGACATCGAGATAAAGAAGTCCTGCATCAAGTGGGAAAGTTTTAAGTTTTTCGATGCAACTGCTTTACGGACGACTTTGCGAGTTAACTTAGCCAGTCCGCGAGCGATCAATAAAATCAGCGCAAAAACAAACAACTGGAAGATATGCTGCGGTGCATTCTCGGCAAACCAATCCAGTGCCGAGTTGGACCAGTGACTCAGTATTGACCACACAACTTTGGTATTCAGTAAATCATGGGTGATATTACCCGTCACTTCAAAAATTTGGCGTTTGTATTCAGACGTTTCTAAACCGACTTTATCACCAATTGAAATCAGGTTGCGTAAGCTTTCTGTCGCAATATTTAGCCTTTGTTTAGTAATGAGCTGACTAAGTTGCAACGACGCTTTTTCCGACTCTGGGCTAGACGAAAGTTGGGAGCCAATGATCTCACTTTGCTGACTCAAGTACTCAATTGAAGCAGACAGTAAGCGCATACGTTTATCAATTTTATCTTTTAGTTCCGCTTCTGCGCGCTCGTTTTGGGCCCCTAGCTCCTTCAACCAAGCGAGATTTTGCCAGCTCGAATCGAAGCTAACATCAAGATAACGCTGTAGCTCTCGATAATCATTAACAAGAGCAAGCTTCTCTTCATCCTTAGCCTTATTTAAATCCTCGACGACTTTCTTTATTTTTTCCGATAGATAGTTCGTCGCATCCTCAGAGTATTGTTCTTGTTTTTTAACTAGCAAGATCAGCTTGTCGCGAGAGATAGTTTCACGTTCAATCGCTGACGCTAACTGGCTTCTTAATTCTTCATTCTTTTGGAATAGTTGCAGTTGAAGGGCATCACGCTCGTCGCCACTCGCTTGCGAGAGGCTTTGGGATAAATCCACAATCTCTCGGTTCAAGTTGTCAATCGAGATTTCGGCAGCAGAAGGCTCTTGGATATCGTCAGTAGCAGTCGCATGAACAGCCATTGGGGAGAACATAATGACGGCAAGTGCGAATAATGTCACCCAAGATGTCAGGCGCAGTTTCTGGGGGAAATGAAACGTCATGTTTACCTCATAGGAAACAATCCTGATCAAAACAATCAGGAATAGAAGTGTAAAGCGTTGAAATCATACTCCTAAGTTTACAACACTAAATAATAAACTGAGCAGCATTTCGTTAGCGAGACGTCAAAGTTGGGAGCCCCAATAGCAAACAAGCCTTTCATTGATTAAATGAAAGGCTTGTTTTTATTCGACTAAGGACGGTTGGGATGATTTAAGTTATGCAAGAATTATTTTTTGTTTTTATGAATCATGAGAGAAGCCAGTAGTACCAATGGAATCACAACTTTCTCAACAAAAAGCACTTTCTCTAACCAAAACCTGAGAAAATCACCCTAAAATTCTCAACTATCCCATCAAGTCGATCAAAGCAATTCTCGACATTTCGTTGCTAACCAGCGCTCTGCGATACAAGCAATCCTCCTTTGCATCATACAACCACATACAACCACAACTCCGCGTAAGAAACTTTTGGACAAAATGAGTCAGTGAGTTTACTAAATTAGCATTTAACGGATTAAATAGGATATTGCAAAACATCTAACTCAGAGAGCAAATTCAACCACCTAATAAACCCATATCAACTACCTACTACTTAATGTGAATATTTCGAAACATTTTCCCTCTGGGTAGCCGATTGCCTGCAATGTAAGTTTTCATATACTCAGATACTACTGGTGAAACATAACTGGTATCCAATGCTTCTAATTGACCAGGTTTCAGCTTAGACTCAAAGTAGAAATGCTCTGTATTCGCATTATCCGTAGAAAATCCACTTTTATTAACCACACTAAATCGCCCAATTAAATAGAATTGCTCATCCGAAGACTTAAGAATAAACCTTAGATTAGGACTTGCTATAGTCGCTACCCCCAAAGAAGGACCTAAGCCATAATAACGAGCCGGGTACCAGTCTTGATACCAGAATTCCCACTTAGCTATATTTATATCACCTTCCTTAAAACTGATTCCATCAGTATTGCTTTCAATATATGGAGTACCCGTTCCCAGAGATAAATGCGGCGCATATAATCCTCTTACAGCTTTATCAACTTCAAATCTACTAGCGATTTTTTCATGCAAACATATTGATAAAGGGTAAACACCTGTAAAAATTGGGTTTTGATTATTTTCAATTGCGCTAAATTTTTCTGAAGCATTTAGTTCGCAGCCTTCAGCAATGCTCACGGCGAATACCTCTAGATCAACATTGATACCATTAACTTGATGCACAACAGGCCCCGAACCACCCAGCACCACATCATCATTACATGCAAGCTTGTCCAAAATCCTTTTCAGTTTCCTCTCAGCGGGTAACTGTTCATTCTGTATGATTTCTGACGTATCTGGCCAAAAAGCAGGTCTAGATATTGGACCAACAGAATGAAGCAACTCAGAGAAAGGATTGGCCTGTTGCACCAAGTGAAATACTTCAGATTGATCAATAGAGTAATTATTAGCCGCATATAAAATAGTTCGTACATAAGCCGACATCACCGCCGACTCTGTAGCTGAAGATAAACTACACATCAGATGATCCCGCAACCAAAACATGCCGCCGGTGAAGCTGTATGGATCAAAGTAAGAATAATTCTCCCTACTATTAATGTATTCCAGCTCTGAGGACATATGGCCAAGAAGGTCAGCACCAACATTGTTGCCCAAAGTACTTATAGATGTTGAGATATAGCCAGGCACTCCGTTTAAAGATTTTTTCAACCTTTCACTAATTCCAATATATATAGATTTATCCAAATATGAATTAGCTAGATTTTTCTCGTCGTAGTAAAACCCCAAATCTTCAAATAGATATTTCAAAGACAAGGAGTGAAATGGGACCGCCTCTATAAGTTCGTCTGCATCAAAATGTTTTTTTTCAACAAGCTGAAGTATTGATAAATATTCAACGACAGACATTTCATTAGGGAGTGATTTAATACATTCTATAAACTCTTTTCTGCACAAGCCACTATCGTCATTATCAATAATATGGGCTATCTTCATAGCTGTTTTTTTCTTTACAGCTTTATCTGGCCATTGATAAAATTTTAAGAGAAAACTAAAGGCCCATACCTCTTTAGATTTTGTATCGTGCAACCAATAGGACTCTCGAATTGGCAAGTGCTCTATATCCCTTTCCAAACCACGGACGATTACGTCAGTGACATCCGTCGCTAAATCATTCTGACCAACAGCTATTAAAAACATTACTAGCTTACTGGTTGGTACAATTGACCACTCATCGCCACGCAATTGAAGGTGCTCACCATGAGTTGAATCAGCGAACAGTTCCTCCCATCGGTCTCTATACTCTCGGGCATAATAGCAAATCATTTCTTCAGATTTTGAGCCAGAATATCTACTCCAATAACTATTAGCTCTAATACTTCTAAGTGCCCAAACATACGCCCTCCTTTTACCTTGAAGCTTCTTGCTCGCTTGATAAATAGCATCGATACTTTCCTTAAGCCCAGATAAATAAGGGAGGTCTTCATCGTCCTTGAAGAAGTTTTCATATTCAGCTATGACTCGCAGACCTTCTCCAAGATCAACCCAATGTTCTATCCATTGTGAAAGATAACTAGAATCTGAGTATCTATACTCTTTTCTTATTCTCTCTATTAAATCACCTAAATACTCTGGCACATAAGAACCAAAAGGAATTTTTATTTCTTCTTTATCTATATTGCTACTAGAATCTCTATCTCTTGGCTTAGGTGGCTCTGTACCATAATATTCAACAATTTCTTGGAGTACTGGGTCAAGAGAAGAATCTTCATTTGATCGTTCTTTAATAGCCTCAACCAAACCATAAGAATAAAAGCAGCCAATCAAATCTAGTACACCAGGCAAACTGATGTCACCGTTCTTTATATAAGCAATTAAAATATCTTCAAGTACATACCAATTCTGCTCTTCAAGGTGAAAGGAAAACTCATCGTATATTCTGCTAGGCAAATGCTTGCTCAACAGTTGCATATACCAGAATGGTATATGCCTTATTTCCCTCTCCGTGAATGAGAACATGTCTACTGTAAAACATGAAACCCTCTTCAAATAATCAGCAACATCCCCAATATCAGCATCAGAACATGCCTGAATTGATTCAAACACCTCATGAAATGTAATATCTTTTCTATACCCGTAGCCAAGCATGTACTTACAAGCCTGCTCTAAACCAGTTTTCACGGCATCCTTTAAACCGAGTGAAGATGAAATTGATACAATATCAATACACTCATCACCTAGTTCAGCTGTATTACCTTCCCTATTGTTAAGGTCATTTAAAGAATCACACCAGTAATTATTAGCACTATCATGGTCGACAGGAACGAAAGACTGTTTTACTGACTTTTGAAAGAAAACGACTGGACTCCACCACGAATAGTCTTGAACCTCATCAAGATATTTCTTATCAATATTTTCAAAAAGATTTTTTTCTTTCAGCAATAAAGCAATTTTGATGCATGCATTAGGAATGGCATGTATTACAGATAATGTTTTAGAATGAAGTTCATAATCGTACCCAATATGCTTTTTGCAACCCGAACTTTCTATATACTTGTAGATATCTAAAGGGTTTAACTTTTCGCCGTTACGGATTAACTTCGCTGTATTCACAGCTGCAATATAAAAGCCAAACCAAATCGAAAAGTCATAATTATCATCAATTTGGAGTTTTAAAATTTCTTTATCTAAAGTTAATACATCAAAAGCCAAATGATCATTCAATGTATGAAAGAAGAAATCAAGCAACTCACTTTCTGACACATCTTTATGCCTAAAATATACCGGACCAATAAAATTCTTATGTACTAGTATCTGATCTTTTAATAAATAATACGACACACCAAACGAAGAAGATAATACCTCACCTCGATAATCTCTGCTAGATAGATCAATACCTGAAATACAAGCGGCAGTTATAGAGTATTCTAAAAACTTCGGTTTACTTTCTTCAGGGAGATTAAAGTAGTCAATATCAAAAATATATTCTGAATTATCGCTTCTTAACAAGGATGAAAATAGCTTTTCATACAAACCATCTTTAGGGGTAATCCGGTCAATTAAATCAGTAACTCTGCCCACATCTGGGTCATCACAATCACACAAAACTTGAATTAACGAATCAACTATTAAGCTAAATTTATTTTCAGTTCCTTCATATATATTCGCGTAAAATACTGCCCTTTTGTATAGTTCTTGATAGCAGTTCTCTGCAACTTCTGGATACTTTTCCCTACATAGTGATGCAACAGCGACGATATCCTCGATATCTAATGTTCTTATATTGTCCGATTTCCAAAGCAATCCATATTCATCATCAGAATGCTTCATAGCCGAGCGAGAAAATTCTGAAAAATCCTGAACCTGATATTCAGGACCATTGATAAACCTAGTTTTCATCAGACGCAAATCAACTAGGCGAGTATAATTTTTATTAGAAAAAGCTACTTTTTCAGCACTAGAGATAATATGTTCGATATGCCCCAACGGATACCCATCGCATAACGAATTTATAACCCACTCTTTAGTAACACCTTTAAGCAGCGGATCAATGTTTTTCATTTCCGATTGTACAATCCAATCCCAGGCCCACCTCCAAAATGATGGAGCGTCGTTGCTAAGCCAATTACTTACAACCGGATATAGCCTTCTTTTAGCGCCTTCAAATTCTTTCCGCTTCTGGATATTTACTAATAGGCTTCCGTGAAACGGAAACACACCGCTCCGGCGGTGTTCCACCAAATGCTCAATTTCTTTATACGCCTCTAAAAATGTTTGTGTCCCTTCAAAACATTTTGCAAAGCTATTTTTACCTGGCCATGGAAATTCTGTCACAGCCATTAAGTATAGAATTTCCTTAGCTAGTTCCGAGAGGTTTGCCCAAATATTCCAGTAGTAAGTGTTAATATCACCATCCGGACACTTATCCAGCTTCTCGATATCATAAACGGACACATTCTTTTCTTTAGCTAACAATGTACGCAACGAATAAATTACATGCAAAGGATATCCGCTTGAAATCTGTTGTAATGCTAGAGCTATTTCAGGAATAGAGCTTACAGATGTGCTTCCTCCAATATTGGCGACACCGGAATCACGTAAGCCTTCAAGCCATGATCCAATTGCAGACAAATCCATATAAGGGATATCCACCCACCGATCACCTTCGACAGGGCAATTGCTTAGCAACCTGTTAGGCAACTTAGAGCTACTGACCGGCTGAGTTCCAAAGACAATTGTTACGCCTTCTGGAACTGGTAGAATTCTATTTATTAAATGTTCTAATTGAGATATATCAGACCTCTCTCTCCATACATGGTCCAATCCATCCACAATTAGTATAAATTTTTTCCCTTTTTTGCTTGCCTCCTCTCCTACACGAACTAGCCACTTATCTATATTCTCTGGTGATTCATCTAGCCCAACCCACGAAATCATTGGGGAGTTTTTGATTTGCTTAATAATTGATGATGCGGCGTTAAAGAAAGAAATCCTATCGTCCAGACTTTGAAGGCCCAGTGAATAATGATGTCGCACTGCAGCAACATTCTTAGCCTGTAGATTTTCATACAAATAGGAGAGGTAGGTGCTTTTTCCCATACCAGGAGCGCCCGACACAACCCAAGCTCCCCCCGTCTCTAGCTTATTAGTAACATCTTGATGAAAATTCATTGTTGGGGGGAGGTATTTTTCAGGTATATCAAAATACTGAGAGAGATCCCGGCTGACTCCTAGACTCAATAAGCTGTGTAGGTCCTCAAACCTTATGCATCCATCAGCCGAAGGCTCTCCTTTTCTAGTAGCCCATCTCTTTACTTTGGATAAAAATCTGTGCCAGCCCTCTTCGTTAGTGTGGTCTGGAACTAAAGAGTCATGAAGCTGATTCTCTAGATTATCAATCGTTGGTTGGCTATGTATAAAGTTGAAATTGTTGAAGAACTCCTCAGCCTCGGCCTTTCCACCTAACTGGGATTCAATAATCTTCAGGTGCTCATTTGGAATACTGCAAAGGTCGATCATTCCATTTTTCAAGCATGCAGAAACTTCAGTGTCCGGCCTTCTATTTGTTATTAGCTCGGCTTTTCCCAGTTGACTATTCTTAACCGCTTCAGTTAAGTCTTTGAACCACTTTTGAATTAGAGAAGTGCCATTCCCTGTACGATACGTTAGCCAATCAAAACTAAGTGTAAGATCTTCTCTGTTCGCATCAATTGTGAACTTAACCTGGGTTAGCTCGTATTTTCCGTCTGCTCGAAGGGCAATAACATCATCTAAGCTGGATACCTTTGCGTCAGGTAATGAGGTACTTTCTACTTTTACCCACTGATATATATCCCTATCGTGATACCAGTTAACCAATATCCTTATACATACTAGGTCCTGATATTCATACCCAAGACGGGTTAACTGAGTGCTTTTGATTGGAGGATTCATGTGAGTTGGTATTCCTTTGTGCTTCTCATTGTTCACAAGGATGCTTAGCGCGACCCCTGCGGAGAGCAGAGTGTGTTGCTACTCCATGCGTCGTTGACTTAATTCAAATCTGCTTTAGAACGATTGATGGCTTTATCCAAATTATCGTTGATTTCTGGAATAGACGGAAAAGTCATTGGTTCTGTTCCGCAAACAATTTTTGGACATCTGCTAAATTAGCTACTATCCAAAATTTAACGTACAGAAACTATTACATGCTAATGCATTGAAAAAACAAGACAAAGTTAACATTATTTGCAGAAAGATGAATAAATCTCTTCAATTCAAACAATTACAAAGTGTAGGCCGTTTTGGTAGCGGTATTGTCTGACTCTATTTCCACATTTTTAGAATAACTAAAAGTAACTCAAATTGTGCTTTGGGGAGCTGATAATCTAGCGTTCGTATCTTATTTGGGGCAAAGGCGTGTTTGCTATAGGCAGTTCATATCACCTCTGTCAACTTAAACCGACAGAGAAAAAAGTGACAAACTTTCTTGTAAATGAACGAACTATCAACAAAAGGGTTCCTGTTCTTGGTTGTCATTATCGACTGGTATAACTGTAAGGTGTTGTCCTCGCGGTTATCGAACACCATGGGTACAAGTTTTATGTATCGTGGCTCTCGAAGAGGTGCTCCAATACTACGGACCACCCGATATCTTTATCCGATCAGGGCTGCGAGTTTACTAGCACTGAGTTCACACAGAGGTTGCTCAATCAGGGGGATATGGATCAACATGGACGGAAAAGGTCGCTGGATTGACAATCTTTTTATTGAGCGACTATTGAGAAGTCTGTAATACGAGGAGATTTGCTTAAAAGATTACAGCACACCCCGTGAAGCAGAGCTTGAAATCGGGCACTACATGGTGTTTTATAATGAGGAGCGTAAACACCAGGTACTCAATGACCTCACCCTGATTAAGTCTACTTTGACAGACAGAGCTACGCTGCATAAGCTGGTCAATCACTTAAGATATTGGCTTATGTGTCCAGCCATTGGGCTTCACTTCTCTAATCCGTTCATAAAAATAAGTTTCGTAGATGCGTAAAGATAACTTATACACCTTTGATAGCTGGCCTGTAGGTACACCAGAACGCTTAATACACGGCTATTGGGAGTTGGGCGTAATGAGGCTTCACACATTTGATAGTGAATGCGGTAAAGAACTTCAAGATACGTACAATCGCATTAACCATGGACTGGGAGCTAGTGTTGTGTACATCGACCTAACTTCAATGGGAGATGGTTATCGATACAAGTCAGAAATCTTAGATGTCATTCGAAGTGATCAGCAAACATGGGTGTGGTTCGTAGGCTGTAGAGCGCTTTTGGAGAGTTCGTTGGCGGGTTGGTTACGCTCTGTTTTGACGACATACAACCTAGACCACGTTCGAGTTGCTTTTGTGCTTGATAGCCGTGAGCAATTCAACCATATCTTTCAGGATTACTCAGCTCCGTTTTATCAATCTACCATAGCTCTGGATCTCTCAAAGAACAGTTAGGCTTATTCTTAGTTACTATTAAATATTTACTCTGCGCTTTAGCTAGTTCGTATAGACCCAGCCCTAAATGATCCAATTTAAGTGACTAAAGCGTAGCTTTTACGCTCATATCATCGCTAAATCTAACTTTTGTTATTTTTCGGTCGGGTGGCAATTCAAACAAATGAGAAGTTGATACACTTGGGGCATTTTTGATTCTGGTGATTAACTCCGAAACACAAACATACTGGTTCACAACTCATCAATATCAACGTCAATTTCTGGGGAGTTTTCTCTTTGCTTAACTAGTTCTCGGTCTTGTTCATCTTCCTCAAATTCAATTCGTGAAGAGTCAAAAACATCACGTCGTTCAACTAGAAAGTCAATATCCGCCTTATCCGCACCTTCCGAATAAGCCCCCCAATCTTTTTCACTTGTAGTCACGAATTCATCGGTGTGCGCAGTATGACTTGTTAATCCTTCTAAAAGGTCTTTTTCTGACAGCAGTTTTTTACTCATAACTTACTTCTCGATTCAAAAATGACATTAGATAATTTATAGCATAGTGAGCAGCTAGAAATTAGCTCTGAAACAAGGAAAGGGGCAGTTCTGCGTTACGATGATCTACCCCGTCAGCAAGCCGTTGGACATTTATTGCTTGGTTATAAAACTCTAATTCGTTCTGATTAGATTACTTTTTTTTGACCAAAAGATGTAATCATCTGGACGGCTATCAAACAAGTTATGCATAGATATTCAAAAGGCAAGGTTGATAGCTTACTTTTGTCATTATTTGTAACACGCGTCAGCGAGAACCTCTGCTTGCTCAAGTACAAGTTTGATAGTCTCCTCTGCGGCATCTGGCGGATACGTCCAGCCGCGTAACAGTCGACAAACTAAGTTACGCATACGAGCACGGACACTTTCACGCTTCTGCCAGTCAAGCGTTGCTGAATTACGAAGCTGAACTGTTAACTCTATAGCGAGGTTTCGCAAAGCATGATCGCCAAGTTCATGTACTGAGGCCTCGTTTTCAACCAAGGCCCGGTAGAACACCATCTCATACACTGAAAGATTTAGCTTATCAAGTAGCTCTTTATCTTCATGCATCTCTTTTGTCCACTGGAATCAGTTCTTCGATGACCAGAGCGGTTTCGATGCTGAGGTTGTGGCATTTGTTCAGCGTTGTCAGAATGCGGTCTAAGTGAACTACATCGTTTATATGCAAATAAGTAGATTCATAGATTCTTACTTTTTTGTCTACAAAATGGCTTTCAAACTAAAAAAACAGCCAAACAAATGGCTGTTTTTTTACATCACACCGCAAAGTTTTATTTTTCAACAATGCCTGTTTTCACTGTAAACTCTCTCACTTCCTTTGGTTGCAATTGAATCAACGTACCGTTTTTCTCAGCGGCTAAGTAACCTTCTGGTCGACAAGTTGCAGGCAGGACATAGGCTCCGACTTTTTGGTCTCCGTTGTACAAGATCCAACGCGTCGCATAGTTGAATTCTGTCGTATCAAATCGAGTAATTAACGTCTTGCCATTCGGTATTGTCATTTCAAACTCAGCATTGTCAGTATGCTGGGACAAGTCATCCATAAAATAGACGATTTCAGGATCATACATGTCTGGTGAAGAAAGCTGTTGAATGGGTGCTGATTGCGCTTTGAGTGTGTCGTTAAAATCGAGCCATTGTTGTGTTGGCTTAACATGGCCGGGAATCGATTTACGCAACTTAACCGCACTATCCGGAATGTTTTGCGTCATCTTCGCCTCTGGGAAGTATGCCGTATTCATGTGACACATATACTGTAGTGGCATTGGGACCGAAGCTAAGTTTTGCACTTTCATTTTAATCTCAAACATAGACGCCCCCTTCTCAATAGAAACTGACGGAGTCGCTAAGTAGTGGTCTCCAAAACCCATTACATACTCATATTCACCCTTTAGAGTAATTTGATATTCATCGACTTCTAACCATGCTTTATCCATATTAGCACACGGCATTTCACCGTGCAGCGGGTGATCATCTTCAGGACTTGGACAGCCATTTCTAATCATGCCAGAATGGAAAGCGAAACATCCGTATGTGGCTACAATCTCATTGTTTGGTTTCGGCTCCGAAAACATGTTCTCCATACAAATGTCTTCACCTAGAAATTTCGCATCCCAAATCATTTGCCCCATGTAAGGCAGAATTGTTAAATAACCTTTCGCATTTTCGATTTTTAACCCTTCGACCCCAGAGTTATATTGGAACGCTGATACTTTAAAATCCTCAGATTGAATTAAAATTGTTTCTTGCTGATTAAACTGTGCTTTGTTTAGTGGAATGATATACATAAATCTTCTCCGGAACAGAAAAGCCACTTATAAAGTGGCTTTTTGCTACATTAATTTGTTTGTTCTGCTAATTGAGTCTGTTTTTCGCTTTGGTTCTTATTTTTCATTTCACCTAAGAAATAATAACCAACGTATCCAAAGCAAATAAAGTTGACCAAAAACGAAAGCTGCATGCCAATAGCGTCAGCCACCAAACCTTGAATAGCAGGTACCACTGCTGCGCCTACGATCGCCATAACAATGACAGCTCCCGCTGTTTCCGTGTATTCGTTATCTACCGTATCTAATGTACCAGCGTAGATAGTTGCCCAACAAGGACCGAACAAAACACTCACACCAACAGCTACGTATACCGCGCTAAAATCGTGAACTAGAGATACATAAGCAAGAAACGCCATACCAATCACAGAATAAGCAATGAGTACTTTCTCAGCAGAGAATTTTGTCATCAGGATGTTGGCAATAAATTTACCTATAAAGAAACACACGAATGAGTACACCATATAGTTTGATGCTGCGCGTTCGTTGATATCAGCCATTTCTAGTGCTAAACGTATCGTGAACGACCACACCGCGACCTGCATACCTACATATAAGAACTGTGCAATGATGCCTTTTTTGAAGCGATTATTAGTCGATAAATACTTAAGCGTTTTACCAATAGAAGGGGCTTTTTTACCACTTTGTTGAGCCACTTTACATTTCGGGTATTGAGTGAACATAAACAACGCTAACACACCGATAAGAATGAAAATGATGTACTTATAAGGCTTCAGCGTATGTTCTAGCATCTCTAGACGGAACGCATGAATCTGATCTGGAGACATCGCCGCCATTTGTGATTCTAAGCTCGCACCGTCTTGGAAAATAAGGTACTTACCAAGCAAGATACCCGCAATAGCGCCTATTGGATAGAAAGTTTGGCTGATGTTCAAGCGCAGTGTTGCATGCGATTTTGGCCCCAACATTGAAGAATATGTGTTCGCCGCTGTCTCCAGAAAAGACAAACCCACTGCAATAGAGAAAATCGCTGCTAGGAACATAGTATAAGTTGCCATATGAGAAGCAGGGAAAAATGCAGCGCAGCCAAAGATATAAAGCGACAAACCAATCATAATAGCCACTTTATACGACGACTTTTTAATGACTAAAGAAGCAGGGATCGCAATTAAAAAATAACCGCCATAAAAAGCACTTTGTACTAAGGCACTTGCAAAGTTAGATAATTCAAAAACAGATTTAAATTGAGTAATTAGAATATCGTTTAATGCAGCCGCACACCCCCATAAAGGAAAAAGGCAAGATAATAGTATAAATTGAAATACTGGTGTTCTATCCAAATAGCCATCAGAGCCTTGGATGGTATTATTTTTTATCATTGTAGGGTTCCTTAAAGAACAGGTTATCTGTAGCTCATTAGAAATAATGAGCCAGTTTTAATTGTTAGTTCAGACCGTTAGTATTATTTAGAGTGCTTTGTTTCAAACTCTTCGAATTGTTCAATGCTCGGATAAGAGAACTGTGTTCCTTTTTCCGTCACACTGAATGCAGCAAACAGTGAAGCTTTTTCTAAGGACGTCTGTACATCACCAGTTTGCATGAAGTAGTGAGAGAAGCAGCCAATGAATGCATCACCCGCACCACTGGTATCCACTGCGTTTACTTTGGTTGGCTCAATGAATACGTCTTTACCATCTTTGCTTAACCAAAGTGCACCTTTCGAACCCATGGTAACGATGATGTTGTTCAAACCTTTATTTAGAAGAATGGTGGCGGCTTCTTTAATCTGTTCAACCGTTTCAACAGGCTTGTTCACTAGAATTTCTAGTTCAGTTTCGTTAGGCACAAAGAAGTCACAACGACAAGCATATTCAATATCAAGCTCAGGTACTGCAGGCGCAGGATTTAGCAATACTGGAATACTATGCTTATTACCAAATTCGATGGCAGCATAGACAGTTTCTAGTGGTACTTCTAGCTGAAGTACAATCAAACTGCACTCCACCAAGGTACTTTCCGCTTTATCAATGTCAGCTGGTTTTAAAAACTCATTCGCTCCTTTAATGATCAAAATAGAGTTCTGAGATGTGGAACTAACAAATATTGGCGCCACACCGCTTGAAGTCTGAGGTACTTTGCTCACATATTGAGTATTGATGCCGTAAGATTGAAAGTTTCGAATTGTATTGTCGGCAAACATGTCGTCACCCACTTTACTTACCATTACAACATCTGCTCCCATTTTCGCGGCGGCTACGGCTTGGTTAGCACCTTTACCACCACATCCCATTTTGAATAATGGAGCTTCTAATGTTTCACCTTCTTTTGGCATACGGTCTGTGTATGAAATGAGATCGACCATATTTGAGCCGATAACTGCAATTGTTTTCATGTTTAACTTCCCTTACTAATGTTATAAAACTAACATTAATCGATCTTTATGAGTATTTACTGAGATTAGGATCACTTAAATGATGTTAACGCCTATTAAGCAATGAAAAAACCAGCACTAAATCACACTTATAGGTTAATATGATAACATTAAAACTTTGAAATGTTATTAAAGTAACATACACTCTAATCCAAGATTAACGCATAGGGTAACAACATGAATCACTATATTGACCACACACTATTATTGGCTAACGCCACAACTAACCAAATCAACACACTCTGTGATGAAGCCCACGAACACCAGTTCTTCTCTGTTTGTATCAATCCTGATTTTGTTGAGCATTGCGCCGAACGCCTAAAGACATCAAATGTTAAGATCTGCACAGTTATCGGTTTTCCTTTAGGGGCAAACACCACTGCTGTTAAAGTGTTTGAAACTCAAAATGCAATCTCGTTAGGCGCTGATGAAATTGACATGGTAGTGAACATCAGCGATGTCTTAGACGGTGAGTGGGATGCTATTGAAAGAGAGATTGCCGCTATAAAAGAGGCATGTGGGCCGAAATTGCTCAAAGTCATCTTCGAAACCTGCCTACTCACCAACAAACAAATTGTTGAACTGTGTAACATTAGCAAGCGTGCTGGTGCTGATTTTGTGAAAACATCAACAGGTTTCTCAACAGGTGGTGCAACTGTTGAGCATATTAAGTTAATGCGTGATACTGTTGGCAAACAAATGGGAGTAAAGGCATCTGGCGGCGTTCGCACCAAAGAAACAGCACAAGCAATGATTGACGCTGGGGCGTCTCGAGTTGGCGCTAGTGCGAGTGTGAGCATTGTCACGGGTGAAGCTCCAACGACGAATAGTTACTAAGAGTAAGAAGCCTTCGGCTGTAAAAGGCCGAAAATGGAGAAACATGGTTACAAAGCAGTTAGAAAGACTTCGACGAATTGAAGCATGCCTAAAACACAGCGACAAAATTCATTTGAAAGAAATCGCCCGCCTTTTAGAAGTGTCAGAAATGACAGTTCGTCGTGATTTAAGCTCCAATGCTGCTCATTCTTTTCCTCTTGAATACTACGGCGGATATATCCGTCGTGGTGATCCAATCGTTCATGATGAAGTTACGGAAGATCTTGAACAGATGTCTTCGAAAGTATCTTCTCAGGCGATTCCACTTCAGAAAGCGCGCAATACAACAGTTTTCCCTCCAGTCAAAGTGAACAACTATATCTCGGCTATCGTTTCTGACTTTATAGAGATGAATGATGTAGTGTATTTCGACAACGGAGTACTTAACGCTGACATTATTGGTTCAATACCCGATCATGTGAAATTTACAGGTGTTACTGCTTCTATGAATGTCTTTTTGGCATTAAAGAATAAACCTAACTGTAAGTCTATCTTGCAAGGCGGCGATTATAACGCTGTACATGATATCTTCGTCTCCACCTCTAATGATGTGCTAACACCTATGATATTTCAGAAAGTGTTTATTTCGTCCGCAGGTGTTCACGATAGGTTTGGCGTGACAGCTTCGGATATGTTGGTAGCAAACATTGCGAATCTGGTTATGGAAAGGAGCATGAAAAAGTATCTGATAGTAGAAAAGAAAACTATCAATCAAACCGCCACATACAAAATCGGTAACTTGCTAAATTTCCACTATTTGATCTCTGATGATGCCTTACCTCATAAGCTCGAAGCGGCTTGTAATGAAGCACGACTGCAGGTTCTAACCCCACCGGTTGATTAAATTGGTGAGAAAGAGTGGAGGCGGTTTTGTCCCGAAGCGACTTTGCAAACATAGAAACTCACTATTTTTGCATAAATATTATTATCGTTACATGAGCTGTATTTGGGCAAATTTCAGTAGTTCGTGGCCGCGAATATTTTAGCCGTAAATGATAATGGGGCACTTTCGAGTTAGAAAGTGCCACAGGTAAAAATTCAATCCGAGATGCTTTTGGACAAAGGCGTGTCAGTGGTTCTTCTGATTTAGCTATCATCGAATAACTTTAGATATCCCAAAACGCAATCAGGCACCACTGAACGCAGTGCCTGAGATGGAAGAAAATGGACAGAATCGTGCATCCTCGAACTGAGGTTCTAGGTTAATTTAATGCAGAATTCACAAAAAAAAACATGCATTAACTCGATCATGTACAACTAACTTTTTCCAAACTTGAGCTAGCTAGGTACCGATAACAGAAGCAATTGTTGAGAATTATAAAACACTCCACCCACAGCTACAGCCAATAAGAACCCCTCACATAATCCTTCAATCCAGCGCGAGTTAAATGCTTTTGACCACCATTTAGCGCACAAAATGTAAAGAGAGAGAATGCTTGCATCAAATAGCACCCAGATAGATGACAATGTTATTACGCTGGTAGAAAAATTGTGTGTCACTGCAATAAACTGCGGAAAAAAAGCGACAAAGAATAAGATATCTTTCGGGTTGACTACCCCAATAATAAAACCTCTGACTAACCCACTATTTTTGGTGGTTTCGTTGAGAGTTGATGTTGATTCATTATCTATATTGACATTTGGTAACTTCCTTATTGTGAGTAGTTCCGATATCGCGCCGAAGCCAATATAGAAAGAACCAGCAATGCCCAATAAATATAGATAAACGGGAGACAAGTGTACTACACCAGCTAAAGTCAATACTGCAATCGTCATTAACAGCAGGGACGCTCCATTGGTGCCTAGCAAAGTCATAAATGCTTTGCGCTGTCCTTCGCGGGTTGCTGTAGAAATAAGCAGAGCAACGACTGGACCGGGAGTGATAATTAGCAGTAGAACAGCGAGGCTGTAGGTGGCGAGTAATGATAGATTCATGGTGTGTTTCTTCCTGTGGAGATACTTGATTGCCTATAGATGAGTGAAACTCATTCTTTCGAATTTCATTAGTTCGATTTAACTTAACGAAATAATCCTATTATGTAAGGCTTAATCAATGCTGAAAAACGGAAAAAACTGTATATTATTATGAGTAATACTCACAATGGAATACAGACATGACATTGCCTCCACTGTATGCGTTACGGGCATTTGAAGCAGCTGCCCGCTTAGGATCTTTTTCTAAAGCTGCTGAAATACTTAACGTTACACCTGGTGCGGTAAGTCGCCATGTGCGAACGCTGGAAGAATGGTTTGAATGCAAGCTGTTTGAACGACATGGCCCGAAAGTATTAATTACTCCCGCTGGTAACTCTCTGGCCAGTCAACTGACGGAAAGTTTCCAGAGCCTGGAAAATGCCTGTTACTACTTTGGTCGCAACAATCGGCAACTGCGCTTAAAAGCGCCATCCACACTGACCATGAGCTGGTTACTGGACGCATTGAGGAGTTTTCGAGATGAGCACACCGTACCAATTATTGAAATTGTAAGTGTATGGATGGATATTGACAGCGTGGATTTTGTCCGAGAACCCTACGATTGCGCCATCTTGCTGGGACAGGGTAATTTTGGTACAGATACCGAATGCCTTCCGCTGTTTGAAGAGCTGCTGATTCCCGTCTGTTCACCAGCGTTACTGAGTGAGGCTCAATATGATTTAAGCGCTTGTGAGCTAATTCACCCAACTTCGGACCGCCGTGACTGGCGGCGTTGGATAGACCGCACTGGTTATTATAAGTCTTTGAACATTAATAAGGGCAAGGTGTTCGATACTCTTGAGCAAGGCAACCAAGCGGCCATCAGCCGCCATGGTATCTCTGTTGGAGATTTGTTACTTAGTCTGAAAGCGATTGACACCGAGTTACTTGCGTTGCCATTTAAGCAAGCGGTGGTGACTGGTGATAGCTATTATCTTGTCTGGCCTAAAGGTTCAGTTAAAAGACAATACATCGATTTACTCTATCAGTGGCTCAAGTCTTCAGCACCTGGTCCATTGCCTGACGAGGTAACCTGTCTAAATTGATAAACAGGGGACTAGGAAAGCTAACAAAACTAGCTGACGTTGTTAACTCGGTCCTGAACTATATCGTGCATGGAGTGCTGACCCTATATCTTGTGTAATCCCAAGGTCTAAATAGTATGAAGAGCCTAGCTCATTTCATGCCCACCTCCAAGTTACACCTTTCAATTTAAGTGCATAATAATGCAGGTGATGATTTCTGGCTGGACACACCGTTTTGACAGAAATTGGGAGATTCCGTTCAGCGCCGTTCTGGTATCTGCGATAACCTCACGTATGGCAAACTCAGAAGAGTAATCCGCTGCTGAGCAATCGCACTAAGCAGGAATGGGGCATAAACTGCTTAGAGCAATTACGTTAAATCTGTGATCACCAAGCGATTCTGTCGTACCTTAACTACCAACCGATTTTGTCGGTTGACTAGGGCGTGTTGATCTTTCGTGAGTGTTTTTTGAACAGCATGGTAAAGAGTTATAATTTGCTTCACCAAAAGTAAAACCATAACCAATACCATGCCAAGAACAATGTTAACTGATATTCGCTGGGAACTGCTACTCCAAGTTATGAAAAGTACAGGTCGTATTTACGATAAAACTGAACATCGAATGACATTTGAAGGAATACTTTATCGAATGAGAACAGGTGTTCCTTGGCGAGATCTCCCCTCTGAGTTCGGAGAGTGGAGTACTGTTTACAGACGATTTAATCTTTGGTCAAAGAAAGGGGTTTTAGATAAACTTTTCAAAAGCTTATCTAGCATGGCTGATTTTGAATGGGTCTTTCTTGATGGCTCTATAGTTCGAGCGCATCAGCATAGTACAGGTGCCGCGACTGAAAGCTCAGAGCAAATAGGAAAAAGTCGCGGGGGCAACTCAACCAAAATTCACTTAGCCGTGGATAGTGGCGGCCTGCCGATTTGCTTTGATTTATCAGAAGGACAACGCCACGATATAGTGCATGCCGAAAGCTTAGTTGAGCAACTCGATGAAGTTAATACCATCGTTTGTGATAAAGGATATGACAGCGAACCTTTCCGTACTTTTGTTAAGGAACGTGGCGGAGAAACGGTAATTGCTAAACGCAATTACGGACAAGATATAGACAAAGACAGCATGGATTGGTGTCTATACAAGTATCGTCACTTGGTCGAAAATGCCTTTGGGAGAATTAAGCATTATCGAGCTATTTCAAGTAGATATGACAAGCTAGAAAGAAATTATGCCAGCATGTTATCGCTGGCATTCATGTTAATGTGGCTACCGATGTATTGTTGAACACGAAATGTACAGCAAAGATCAACACGCCCTAATTACCAAGGGAAAATGACGGATCCGTTTCTATACCTAACCCTTTGAATAGGTCAACTCACCATTCAGGGGTTAGTAAGGATGATCATCATGGACTCTCGCTCCCAGCTTACTGTTGATGTGATCGCTAAAGTCACTCAAGGTAAGATCAGCATTCACAGTGCTGCCATACTCCTCAATAAATCCCGTCGTACCATAGAGCGTTATCTCCACCGCTATCGTCGTGAAGGCATACGCTTTGTTGTCCATGGCAATAAAGGTCGTGAGCCTGTCAATAAAACCCCTGATTCACTGAAAAGACAGGTTCAGCAACTGATCCAAACTAAGTACTTCGATTTCAATTTGCAGCATCTGGCCGAGTTGCTCACGGTCAATGAAGGCTTGACCATCAAGCGGGAAACCTTGCGAAAGTGGGCGCACGCTATCCACCATGTGAAGCGAGCAAAGCGTCGTCGTAGCCGTGTAAGAAAACACAGAGAACGGATGGAGCAGCCTGGACTGATGCTGCAAATGGACGGCAGTCCGCATCAATGGTTTGGTGAACATCGCTCATGCTTAATTGCCATCATCGACGATGCGACCAGTGATATCCATGCCGAGTTCTTCCCTTCCGAAACCACGGAAGGCTGTATGAAAGTCATGAAGGCATATATCGAAAAACGAGGTCTGTTTAAGACGCTCTACGTCGATAGAGCGGGTATATTCGGTGGTCCAAAACGCAGTAACTTCTCTCAGATGCAACGCGCTTGTGAAGAGCTAGGGATCGAAATCATCTTTGCGAATTCGCCCCAAGGCAAAGGACGTGTCGAACGAGCATTCGACACGTTCCAAGACAGGCTGGTTCCAGAGCTTCGGCTGCACCATATTACCGATATTCAAAGCGCCAACGAGTATCTTCAAAACCAATTCATTCCACTGTACTGGCAACAGAAAATCGCGGTGCAGGCGAAGAACCCAAGGTCGGCGTTCAAGGTTGTACCTGAACACATCAACCTTGATACGGTCTGTGTTCACAAGGAATATCGCAAGGTTCGCCGAGATCATACCTTCAGTTATAACAATAAAATGTATCTCATCGACTCGCCCATAAGGCACTCCATCGTCAATCAGAAACTGGAAATACGCTGTCAGTTTGATGGTGCATTCTCAGCCTATTTTGGTCACCGAAAACTGCATATTACCGAGTTAGAAGAGCCACCAAGAGCGAATGAGTATGGGATGGAAGTCCAGCGCAAGTTGGATGTCATCGAGCTTGCCGACCGCCTGGGTAATGCGACGGAAGCCGCTCGGCTAACTGGTTGCTCGCGCCGAAGTATCTATAACTATCAAAAGGTATTAGCCGAGGAAGGCCCCCTTGGCCTTAAGCGCATTAACAAACCGCTGCACCGCAGCAAAAACAGCATACCTGAAGAAACCGAACACAAAATTATCGAGCTGACCTTAAACAATCCGTATCAAACCTCAGTACAGTTGAGAACCATGCTAAAGAAGGAGTACAACATCACCGTCAGCAGTTGCACGATACGAAATATCTGGAAGCGCGAGGCACTGAATACCAGAGCGCTGAGAATACAACGCTCAGCGGCATTAAATAAAGAAGTCTAGCCTGTGGGCTAGACTTAAAGGTGAACGACAAAGTCGCTTGGGATTTATCCCGTCAGGCTCCCTTGGTAATCACAGCAATTACGTTAAATCATTGCTGGGCAGAAGCTTCTTAGTCGCTCCGGACGCCACTTGGTAACAGGTGTCGTCTACTCGACAAAACGCGTTACGATCCTCAGCCCCTTTACACTTTGAGCGTAAGAGCACGCTACTTGATAGAGGTCACAACACAATTTTCATCTAATAATTCTTGCTGCAAGTCAAACACCCTAAAGCGGAGCCTCGCATTTTCAGCTTCTAACTGCTTTCGGGCTTCGACTGCATTGTTTCGTTGCACCCTGTATTTATCTTTAAGCTCATTGGCTTTTTTTAATTCGTGTTTTAGCCTATCAAGCTCAGACAAAGGGACATCTAACTCAATATCTAAACCTGTTGTCATCGCTTTATCGCGGTTGAGGTTGTATTCATCGATAACAGGTTTGGCGTAGGCAACGAACTCTTTGAACTTATGGACATAGCTATTGCCAAGCCGAGCTTCATTATTGATTCGGTTCAACGTCAGTTTGCCCGTCGCCTTAACGTGAAGCGGCTTACCATCTAATAAACGTTGAAATGCATTTACCAGTAACCCCTCGGTCTTGCAGGTTGCCTTATATTCTACTTTCATGACCATACCGCCTTAATATCATCATTGAAGTTATCAAAAGGAATGCTGTGTTTGACTAGAGTTGGTTCAATAGACTGAATCTTCTTTTTTCTAGCATCGAGAATTAATTCATTGACATAGTCACCCATTTCATTTATTGACCTGAATGAAGCAATGAGGTTATCCCGCTCCCTCGATAGCCTTTTCGCCGCTTTATCAGTGATTACCTTATGCTTACAGGATGCTTCAACAATATCCATCAGGGAGCAAAGTCGTTCACAATTACGGTTGGTGCAGTAGCCACCTGTAGGAAGTAATACAATAGATTTGTCACCAGACCTTACCAATGCCTCCAGTTCACTCCGAGACATCACGATTTCTTCACCCTGTGCTAGCCGCTCTGCTTTATTCTGAGCTATACGCTCGCCCTCAGCACCACTCAAGGTTTCGGATACATTGTAAATCTCATCCCATGCGTCCACAGCAGATGCTTCAATTGCTTTATCAAACTCACTAATTAACTTTGTATCCATCAGCAATTGGTTGGTGCGCGCGAGTTCGGAATAATTTGCATACCAGTTGGACATATTAATATTGCGGTGCTTTAGCTGGTATTTTACTGTGAGTGCATTGCCCAATCGGTTTTTCACCATAAAGACCACAAAACTCCGTCGTAAATCATGAGGGCTAAGCCTTGGTAAGGCACCTCCGACCTTTAAGCTTCCTGCACGGTCTGGATTTAACAGGTCGAATTCGTCAACGTCTTCAGCGGTCGCAGTAATGTTGAACTCATTCATGTTCAATGCATCACCAGCCCCTTCAATCGTGTATTTTAGCGACGTTTTATTTATGAGTGCTTCACTGTCGTAAGGGATACAAGAAGAAATGAAAGCACTCTCAAGGTCTTGTTTCCTTGCACTATATTGGTCTTGGGTTAACTGAGCTTTTTGATAGCCGTCATCCAGTCGCTCTAACGAATATTTCCTTGCGGCTTGCGTGGCATCAAAAGCTAGCTCCAGTGCCAGTTTTGCGATAGGGGCAGTATTCCACGTTGTATAAATCTTTTCGCCCTTGTTTCCTTTTGTAGAAAATCCTGAAACCTTGGGTACAGCAATCAGTGAATCGTCATAGCTCTCTTTGTTCATGGAAAGCAGCTCTTCCTTGCGGGCGGCAGAGAATAAACCCACACAGATAAAGCACATCCTGAGTAATTTACCCAACCAACCTCCTTTCCTGTCAAATGAGAAATTAGGAATAGCTTTTCGTTCAGGCCACTTGCTTGTTATGAGAGACATCCTTGTATAGAGTGTCTTCATTTGCCCATCGCTTAGGGCACTCACGCCTAACGCTTTAAGCTTAGTGTTGAACATTTCATCCTGATAGATGTAAAGTTTTTCCATTGCCGTTGAAATTTGGTGACGATAGGGGTGATAGGTTTCAACAAACTCAACAACTGTTTTTAATATACTGACATGAATCGCTTCAGGAAACGCAATTGCCTGACCTTCACCTGAATCAGGTTGAATCCACCGTACATACTCTCGCTTATGAACATAACGCTTTACAAGGCCCGCTTTATTCAATGAATTAATCGTAGACGCAATGCGTCGGCACGGGCCTTGACCGCCCCCCCCCCCATATAATGCTTTAGTGCACTTTTTCCACTCTCGCTCGCTCGTAAGTAAGCTGAAGTCACTTTTACCCCAACGTGTGGCGAGGGCGTTTAACTTACTTCTAATGGTTATCAACGAGCTAACCGCTGCATGCGAATCAGAGCTTGAGGTTTCCTTTTGGTACTGGATCAGTGCATAAAGGTAAGACTGAATATCGTGGCGGTACTTTTCATTAATCCATCCAAAAGAAATGATTTTTTTGTTCTGGTTAAGAGCGTGGAAATCCCACACGAGATCAAAGACACGTGACACACCGTTATTGTCAGAGTCAAACGTCACATACGGGTTTTCAGCGAGCTCTTGGCGAGGTTGTATAAGCTGTTTAGACATAAATTACCCCTTAAAAAATTGGCTGGCGCTGGCTCGGTCTTGGTAAAGCAGGTGGTAATCACCATCTTCCACTTTTTGTTTTGCTTGAGCGTAATTTTTTGGTGCTTTTTGTTTCAGCCTGAGAAGGACTTTTTTCAACATCCTCTCCACAACAAAATACTCATCCTTAGGTGCGGAATTACTTGCCACCATCTCTTTGAGGTCTTCGATTTGTTCTAAAAATGACAGCATCAACCAGATATCATTTTCTGACGCAACCAATTTATGGCTGTCACAATCAAAGCAACCAAGAAAATCTGTGCACCGCCCCGTGTCTTTCGAAAAGTCAATGCCTAACTGCTTCATTCGCCGCGCCTCAGCAACGAGCTTCTCTGGTGTTGCTCCAGCGCACTTGATGCCAGTAGGCGTTGTCATTAATGGCTGCTCTTTGCTTTCACGGTTGCGCAATGTCTTATAATCATAATCTGACAAAATATCGCTGTGCATCGCCTTTGCACCCTCGATGGCTTTACCAACTTCCTCTCCCTTGGCAATAGCGTATTGTGCACCCATCGTGGCATTAAGGTTGTTATCATGGTCTGCCTGAACACCACTAGAGTAGCGTTGGGCGACAACATTCACTGTATTATTCAGACCCTGTGACACAAGGAAGATATCTTCAGTCACTCGCATCAGAACATTAGATTTTGTTGCTCGGAATCGGCTCGCATTAACCCTTAACCCAGTTACCTTCTCAAGATGTGTATTAATGTAGCCAATATTTGAACCGTTGGTATTGAATGTGCAGACCTCACCTCTGGAACTAAAATAAGGACAAAGCGGTAGCTCATTTGACAACGGAATACCCAGTGATTGGTACATCACTTTAGAGGTTTTTAGCCATCGGTTAATCAACCCTTTAGTTCGCTGGCTAAAGCCAGCGCTATTATCCAAACTTTTATAGCCTGCCCTAAACTTTTCACCGTCAAAAACAAACCGCCCACTGCCAATACTTTTAAATGAAACGTCCTTGTAGCGCACATTAGCAAGCACCGATGTATTCATTCCTGTCAGCATTGAAAACACGAAAAAACAATTGCGTGATGCCTGATTATAAAATACTTGCCGATTAAGTTGCTCAAGTGGAAGCGGGCTATTCTCTATTGTTCCTGGTTGAGGTTTCATGCACTTCTTAAAACCGCTTTTCTTAATACTAATTTGACGTGGTGTCCAGTCATTGCGCCTTGCTTGCTCATCAAACAGCTGTTCATCAAAGAACGGATGAATCTCTAGCAACTCATTTCTCTCAATCGCTTCCTGAAAGGCCAGTGCGCCTTTAATCAATATCTTGGATAATGGTTTCAGCTCTGTTTCCACATGAAACGCCTTATTTGCAGCCAAAAGGTTTGCTGCAACTTCTGGCAGCATCTTCAGGTCAGATTCTCGATTCCACAGCCTTAATAGGAAAGATAAGCTGTTTTTAATATTCCCCGCTAACGATACCAGCTCACCTCTTTCGCGTAATTTATTGAAGTGCTTAATGCAATCAATCATAGCAGCGTTACTGAAAAGGTCACCTTGATAACCAATACCGTCAAGAAATTGGAAGTAGCTAACAAGACCAGAAAAGTGAGTCTGCTTTGACCGGTTTTTTGGTAAAGGATTTAGCTTTTGGTGAATCTCCCTGACGATATCATCCCGATTCGCCAATACCTCATTCCCTGATTTTATTTGATTTACTGTTGGGACATTCAGATAACGCAGGCGGTGAGTGTAGGCTTTATATCCATTACCAGAATCTAAAACCATATCTTCAAAACGAAGTAGGATGATAGGTGCGCTGGTCTTCTTTGTTGTAATTTTGGTACGCTTACGTCCTTGGATCATACTGTCGTCTCCAAGTCATCAAAAGCGCCAATATAGTCCAGTACGTCCTCGTAAATTTCATCGGCAGAGGGTATATCTTGTGCTATTTTCAGGTACTCTATCGTCGTCGCCCTATCTTCATGTCCTAGCAACGCTGACACCCTATCCAATGCCTCATCGGGTGTGATTGACGGGTTACCATACTCATCCTTTTTATTTAAAAGGTGGCGGAAGATATTCACGGCAAACGTTGAGCGTAAATTATGTATGGAGCCGACAATAGGGTGGTCAAGACCTTGGGTTAGATTCGCAGTATTACGTATTTCCACCCAGCGGCCAGTGAAGTCTTGTAGCCGCGTAAACATGGGTTTCCCAGACTGGGTAATAAATAGGTACTCAAGTTCAGGGTTAATCGCATCGTCACCCTCAAAAAGGTGCGTGTTACCTGCCTCAGACTGCTCCTTGCACCATGCTTTGAATTTCTCAAGGCGCTTTTGATACCTGTCGGACTGCGAGTAATCGTAAAGCATCTTCATCAATGGGGCGGGGATTATGGTTTCACGGCTTTTATTCTTCTCTGCGGAGCCATCTGCGGTTTTTGTGAGTGATTGGTACATATCACCGACACCCAAATCCAGCACAGGCTTTTTAAACACCTCTTTGCCGTCCTGAATCATGGTTTCGGGGTTAACAATCTGTCCCAAATGAAGGCTTGCTGCTTCCTCACGCCGCAATCCAGTATTACGGCAAATCATTGGGTGCAGGCAAAATTCAATCGGAAGTGAGTGCAATTTACTGTTATCACCATGACGAACCACTCTGCGGGACTTTACTAATATGTTTTGCAGAATTTTCCATTCATTATTGGTAAACGGTTTTAGGTCTCGGCGTAGGTTGCTGAGGTTTGTGCCACCACTGCGAGATGATTTAGAGAATTTAATTCGCATATCCGTCGTATGCACCTGCTTACGTAGGTAAGCTTTCATACTAGATGCAGACGCCTCGAAATGTATATTAACTGTCTCAAACTGGAAGGGAGGGTTATTAAAGCGGATGCCTTGGCGAAGACAGTGTTTATAGAAACCAACAATACTGCTCATGTATTGCCTAGCTGTAGTTTTAGCCAATACACCATCAATAGCGAGCTGCTTTATGCCATCCCGATACTGGTAGGTTAACCGTTCTTGCTTGTTGCGAGGAAAGCTACTCCATTCTGGACGAGGGTCATCATAGAGAGGGTCAAAGTCCTCTTTATCGTATTCAGCATCCCACTCTGCCTGCTTGTCCAATACAAAACAGAAGTAATGAGCAAGCCCCTGCGCATCGGTGCCAAGCTCAAGCACACCATCATCGATTGCTTTCGACAATAAGAACTCATTCACCATATCTAATGGTTGGTAGCTGACTAGGTTGTTTTTGTCGTCATATCCAACAATATGGAGTAAGGGGAGTTTCTTGATGGGGATCTTATTGCCATTGGCACAGTATATAACCTGAGGTTCACCATTCTCATCAATGGACACCAATGGTTTCTTGTAAACGAAGTTAAGGATAGTCGAAATTTCTATCTCTTTTCGTATGACCTTTTTCTGATTTGTATCGTTATCTGACATACTAAACCTCATACTGTACATACAATCAGCATATACAGCATTCTCAACTTTGAAAGTTAATTATGAGGTTTTAGTCTATCAGGTAAGTTTTGAATGTGGTCTTCCCAATCCACCACATCAATCTCGTAAACAACTTTGTTACGGACACTTTCCCCTGCCGCATGCATTGCGGACTTAGAGCCGGTAATCAACGGATGCCATTCTGGTAAAGGCTGCTTTTCAGCCAACAGACGGTAAGCGCACGTGTGTGGCAGCCAAGTAAAATCGTCGATGTCTTCTCGGGTCAGCTTGGTGCACTCTTCACCCGAAGTGAAACGGTTTGGGTAATCCTTACATGAACACGTTTTACTGTTCAGCCAGCTACAAGCCACATTGGTATAGTAGATTTCATCGGTATCTTCATCCATCAGCTTATGCAAACAACATTTGCCACAACCATCACAGAGAGATTCCCATTCCTCTTCTGTCATCTGCTCTAACGATTTACTTTGCCAAAATGGAGTGCTCATACTTCAGGTCTCACCAAGGGAATTTAGGGGGCGATTTATACTCTTCTCAACGCAAAAGTTCAAGTTTTGAGAAGATCTTGCATCCTTCCCACATAACGGTGGAGATATTCAACTACTTTCGTTTTACTGTTCTATCCTTAAACAAGTTTCCATTACTCAATTGATCAAGAAGGCATTAAGGAGTTTTCATGGGTATTATTTCTTGGATTATTTTGGGCTTAATCGCCGGCGCACTTGCTAAATGGCTCATGCCAGGAAAAGATGGGGGCGGTTGGATTGCAACAATGTTACTTGGTATTGCAGGGGCATTTGTAGGTGGCTTCCTTGGCGGCATTCTCGGTTTCGGCGGAGCCACTGGCGTCAACATTGGTAGTATCATTACCGCAACACTAGGCGCATTTATTCTGTTGTTTGTTTATAACCGTTTCTTAAAATAATCACGATGATTTAAAAGCAAAAAACCAAAAAGGGAGCGTAATGTTAAGCGCGCCCTTTTATTTTTTTCTTTCTTCACTCTTCCAATCCACGTCAAAATGACCATAATTGCCCCCTTAATTTTTAAGAGGTTTACATTATGGATTGTCGATTAGGATGTGGAGCGTGCTGTATTGCGCCAAGTATCTCTTCACCAATACCTGGAATGCCCAAGGGCAAACCTGCAGGTGTTCGTTGTGTGCAACTCAACGACGACAATTTGTGCAAGCTATTTGGTAAGCCTGAACGCCCTAAAGTCTGTCACGATTTTAAACCGTGTCCGATTGTATGCGGCAACACCAATCAAGAAGCACTCGACAACATCACTGAATTAGAACAATTGACGTAATGCGACTCTAGACCACACGTTTAAAGTTAGTACCTCGGTTGTTTCTCTCCGAGGCAGTAATCAAAGCAAACTCAAGATTTAGCACTCCCCCCTCAGCCTTTTATCTCACCCTTGAGAACTCTTGCCACATAGCGTTCCATTTGCGGTTTTTGCGCGATCTCCCTCACAATTTATTGACAATTCTCGACTATGTTCAGCGGGTCATTTAATTAAAGATCAGGAAAGAACATGAATAAGTATTTGGCTGAAGCTTTTGGCACGTTCTGGCTAGTGTTAGGCGGCTGTGGTAGCGCGGTGTTGGCTGCGGGTTTCCCTGAAGTGGGTATTGGTCTGTTGGGCGTTTCTTTGGCATTCGGTTTAACCGTTCTGACGATGGCATTTGCTATCGGTCATATTTCAGGTTGTCACTTGAACCCTGCAGTGACAGTTGGCCTTTGGGCTGGCGGTCGTTTTGAGACAAAAGACGTTGCTCCCTACATCATCTCACAGGTGATCGGCGGGCTTATCGCAGGTGGCGTGCTTTACGTTATTGCATCTGGACAAGCAGGATTCGATGTTGTGGGTTCTGGCTTTGCCGCCAATGGTTATGGTGAACACTCTCCAGGCCAATACTCGATGATCGCTGCACTTGTGACTGAAGTTGTCATGACGATGATGTTCCTGATTGTCATTATGGGTGCAACAGACAAACGTGCGCCACAAGGCTTTGCACCTATCGCAATTGGCCTGTGTTTGACTCTCATTCACCTGATCAGCATTCCTGTCACCAATACGTCAGTAAACCCTGCTCGTAGCACGGCAGTCGCAGTATATGTGGGTGACTGGGCGGTTTCTCAGCTATGGCTGTTCTGGGTTGCGCCTATTGTGGGTGGCGTGCTTGGTGCGGTTATCTACAAAAACCTTCTTAGTGAAGAATCGAACGATTAATCGTTCCCAACTCCCAAGATCAAAAAAGCCGCTGAGTTCAGCGGCTTTTTATTAAATTCTGTGTCGACCTAATAGCGAATGTGACAACGTCGTGCCATCAACAAGCTCTAGCTCCCCACCGACAGGCACACCATGCGCGATGCGGCTGGCATCAACTTGGTGCTCTTTACATAGCTCTGCGATGTAATGGGCAGTGGCTTCACCTTCAACTGTTGGGTTTGTCGCCAAAATCACTTCGGTAATATCACCGCGACGTAAGCGGTAATCAAGGACATCCAATCCAATATCACTTGGACCAATACCATCTAATGGCGACAAATGCCCCATAAGAACAAAATACCGACCAGAATATTGGCCTGTTGCTTCAACGGCTGCGATGTCTGCCGGGCTTTCTACCACACAAATTTGACCATTTTCTTGGCGTTTTGGGTTGGTGCAAATGTGACAGACTTCTTCTTCGGTGAAGGTTCGACACTCAGTACAATGACCTATTTCTGTCATTGCCTGACTAAGCGCATCTGCAAGCTGCAAACCGCCTTTTCTATCGCGCTGTAACAAATGAAAGGCCATACGCTGCGCTGACTTAGGGCCAACCCCAGGTAGACAACGTAAGGCCTCCATCAATTGCTCCAGCATATGACTGGTACGCATTAAAAGTCCGCTTAATTAAATATCAGCAGATTAGAATGGCATTTTCATGCCTGGTGGTAGTTGCATACCGCCAGTTACAGAAGCCATTTTCTCTTTTTGAGTTTCTTCAACACGACGGGCTGCATCGTTGAACGCCGCAGCGATCAGATCTTCAAGCATTTCTTTGTCGTCTTCCATCAAACTTTCATCGATGTCAACACGACGTACGCTGTGACTACCAGTGATAGTAACTTTAACTAGGCCAGCACCAGACTCGCCAGTTACTTCCATATTCGCGATTTCTTCTTGAAGCTTTTGCATGCGATCTTGCATTTGCTGGGCTTGCTTCATTAGGTTGCCCATACCGCCTTTACCAAACATGTTTATCTCTCTGGTTTAATGAGGTGTTGCATCAATTAATGGGGTTATACCTTTGGGTTTTCAACCCCATTCCATTCGATTATTAGATAGGGCGCACACTATCTTTATCAAGCTCTGCAGCAAAACGACGTTCAATAAATTGAACATTTGGATCGTTTTCTAAACTGTTCAGCGCTTGCTGTAATTTCTCTTGGTAGAGCCTATCTCTCAGTTCAAGTGGTGTTTCTCCACTCTCCCCTATTTCGATGCTCATGTGGCACTCTTCACCCAACACGGTATTAAGTGCTTTAAGCAATTCGGCTTGAGCTCTATCAGTATTCAAATGAGCTTGGCTGCTTCTCAATAGTAACGAAACGGTTGTTCCTTCCTTACTATAATGAGAGTTTAGCGCAAGTTGCTCTACCAGCTTAGGGATCTCCATTAAGCTGATTAGCTTCGCCCATTCATTATGTTCTAATGACTCATCGATGAGCTTTTGTGCCATTTCAGGCGTTTTCTCATGCTCAAGTGCCTGCTTGAGCTGCGTAGGTGTCAGTTTTGTATTTACTTTTGTCTCAACAGGCTTGCTTGGACGCCAGCGATACGCTTCCTCAACTTGTGGCTCCGTCGACTTCGGAGCTGAGTTTGGCGACACCTGCGCGGAATTGCCATGCAATTGCGCTACTCGGTCGATAACCGATTCTGGTTGTGCAGATGCCGCTTTAGGCTTTTTTGAGCCACCATTTTGAGGAGTGTTCTGTTGTAGGCCTTGACGCTGAGAACGTAATTGGTGACGTAAACCGCTTAGACCACCGCGCGCCGGTGTTGAAACGCTCTCTTGCACTTGTTGAGGTGGCGTTTCATGTTGCGGTGCAGGGTTTTCGCTCATCGGCGGCGCCATATCATACTGTGGCGGAACCGTCTCATATCCACTCGCGTGATATTCAGGTTGTGAATTGGATGAAGGTTGAGGCGCCACTTGTGGTGAGCTTTGTGCTGGACTCGGCTGCTGAGCTCGAGGAGCTGCTACTGTCCGAGCTGGTGCAGTCTTTGATTGACTGGCACTTTGAACTGGGGCTGAAGCTGATTCGCAGTTACTGGAAACAACATTTGCCCCACTGTTACTTGATGGGCGGAACGCCATCATACGCAGCACAATCATTTCCAGACCGACTCGCCCATTTGGCGAGAGAGTCAAATCTTCACGACCTTTCAATGCAATTTGGTAGTAAAGCTGAACGTCTTGCGGACTTAGTGCTTTACTCAACAACTCGATTCTTTCTGCATCTGGCTGCGCTCGGTCTAGCGACGCTGGCAGCGCTTGATACATCGCAATTCGATGAAGCTGTGTTGCGACTTGCTGCAACAAACCATCCCACTCAACACCATTTGCTGCTAATTGCTGGATTTTATCCATGGCTTGTTGAGGTTGCTTGCTGCTGATTGACTCTAGTAAGTGAATCGCTTGGTCGGTATCAATCGTCCCCAACATGTGGCTGACAATATCGGCTTGCACCGCACCGTTACCTAAAGCAATTGCTTGATCAGTCAAGCTAAGAGCATCACGCATACTGCCATCTGCAGCATGTGAGATCATACCCAACGCTTTTGGCTCTGCTGAAACTTGCTCTTGACCTAGGATGTAATCAAGTTGCTGGTGAATCTCATCAACGCTGATTGGTTTCAGATGAAACTGAAGACAACGCGACAATATAGTGACAGGCAGCTTTTGTGGATCAGTTGTTGCGAGTAAGAACTTCACATACTCTGGCGGCTCTTCCAGGGTTTTCAACAACGCATTGAAAGAGTGACGCGATAGCATGTGCACCTCATCGATGAGGTACACTTTAAAACGTCCACGAGCAGGTTTGTATTGAACGTTGTCTAACAGTTCACGAGTGTCTTCAACTTTAGTACGTGATGCTGCGTCGATTTCAAGAAGATCGACAAAGCGACCTTCATCAATTTCACGACAAGTATCACACTTACCACAAGGTGTCGCGGTAATGCCGGTTTCGCAGTTCAAGCCTTTGGCAAACAGCCTACCGATACTCGTTTTACCCACACCACGAGTCCCGCTGAACAGATAAGCATGGTGTAAACGGTTTTGCGCCAGTGCGTTTTCCAACGCCGTCAGGACATGTTTTTGTCCGACAACTTGGTCAAACTGATTAGGACGCCATTTTCGCGCTAAAGCTAAATAACTCATTGAATGTATTAATGTCCTTCAAAATCGCAGATGCTGTACACGTTTAGACCTAGTGCTTCTAAACGTTTATCGCCACCGATTTCTGGTAGGTTGATAACGAACGCAGCGTGCTCAACTTCACCACCCAGTTGGCGAATCAGCTTAGTCGTCGCTTCAATAGTACCGCCCGTTGCCAATAAATCGTCGACAACCAGTACTTTGTCGCCTTCAACGATGGCATCTGTATGGATTTCTAGTGTATCAACGCCGTATTCAAGCTCATAAGATTGAGCAACAGTAGGGCGTGGTAGCTTGCCTGGTTTACGCACTGGTACAAAACCAACACCTAGCTCAAGCGCTAAAGGCGCGCCAAATAGAAAGCCACGAGCTTCCGTACCCACAACCTTGGTAAAGCCCATATCTTTGTAACGTTCAACAAGTAAGTTGATCGTCGCTTGGTATGCTTTCGCGTCTTCAAGAAGGCTCGTCACATCACGAAATAGAATGCCTGGCTTTGGGTAGTCTTGGATGCTTTTGATGCTAGATTTGATCAGTGAAATTGTTTCTGTAGTCATAATACCGATTTACTTAGATTGGCTCATCGCCCTCTCTAATCGCAGTATCACGAGGGCAACGAACAATAGGTTTTCACCACTATGTGCTTATTTTCGTAAAAGTCACAGGCGCTGAAAATACAAACGCCCACTCGAAGAGCGGGCACACTATTCTCTACAATCTTAGTGATTTTCTTCTCGGTCAGCAACCAACTCAATCACAGGCAGACGCATAAACCAGCTGAGTAAAACGATTAGCATCACTAAAAGACCAATTTTTGCCCAAACGAGGGGGACAACAACGATTGAAACCATGAAACTAAGCGCAATAAAAATCGCACCACGCTTTTTTACTTTTGAAGTAACAGCCCGATGCTTATGCCAATTGTCGAGAATGGGTCCAAACGTTTTGTGGTTATGTAACCATTGATGAAATGCGGGGCTACCACGCATAAAACATGCGCTAGCAAGCAAAATAAAAGGTGTGGTGGGTAAAAGTGGAAGGGCTATGCCGGCTATGCCGAGCACAATACAGAGTCCACCAACAGTATTGAAAAAGTAACGCTTAATACGAATGGTGAACTCCGGTACAAAATAGCTAGATTAAAAGCCTGCGTAACCATTCATTACACGAAGCCAGGTTAGCGTTGCAGGAAGTGTTGGGATCAAAAGAACTGCAATAAAACCTAAAAAGTAAAAAATATTATAAGGCTCTTTAAAATCTTTGTCTGCCATGATGTGTCTTCTCACTAGTTGACTTTGCTTCTCCCAAGGCACAGCGTTAAATTATCGTTGCACAAATGGGTCATTATTGTTTTAAGCGCTGACTATACATTAAACAGCCAAATCTAAACACCAGTAAAAAGTAAGGTTATTAAACTAAACGTATGTTGTTTTGGTGGTTCTAAAAAGATAATAAGCAGCGTAAGGACGCTGCTTATTGGTTTGCAAGTCATAATTATACTAGTCGGGATTTCCGGGTAATACTTAAACTAAAACTTGAAGAACCTAAACACCCGATAGACAACTGTCCTGCAACACTAAGCGGTAAATCGCGGGTGATGAAGTTTTTCATACTTCCTCCCCCTAAACGGTTACCTGCTGCGATGTGTTGATTCATATTTCCGTCAGACCAATGGCTATCTAAACCCGCAGGCAATATAGAGACCGAGGATGAAGCGAGGTCGGCGACACCAAACACAGCATTGACTGCACCCGCACACTCCGAACACTCAATTCCTTTTTCAATGATCCCTACCATGTCCTTAAGATCAGCACTGAAACTTTTCAAGTTACGGAGATAGTCGTCAAACAATGCCCTAACGAGCAATGTCGTCGCAACTCCATCATTAGCTTGGGAAGCAGAATCAACGAGATAAAACGCAAATTGACCATTCATTAACCAACGATAATCGAAAACCAAGGGCATCACATCCGTCGATTGCAATAAACGGTACGAGCAGCGCCAATCTCCCTGAGCAGCATCCTTCTCTGGCAATAGCGCTTGCAGTAAATCTCTTGCCGCACTCGGATTCTGTTGTAAATATTCCAGATGCCAATACAGCTCTTGTTCATCTGGGATTTCACCACCATCATCAACCCTGAACCACTGACTTGAAAAGTCACGTTGTTCTGAGAAGTGGCTATCGGTATCTTCTAGCGTATTCTCTATCGCCTGAGATAGGTGCTCATAATTACCTATCGGTTTAGGAAGAAAATCTTTAATACCAAATCGCAACGCTTTCGCGACATCGGACATTTCATCCGTGCCTGATACCACGATAAGCGGCATATATGGGTATTCGAGACTAACTTCTTCGACGAACTCGATACCATCTAAGACCGGCATCGATAAATCACATAAGATAAGATCGGGTTGGCATTCCCTGAGTTGTTGAAGCGCTTCTAGGCCGTTTTCTGCTTCTACTACTTTAAAACCCTGACTTTCTAAATAGGCATTGGTTACTTTACGAAATATTGGATCATCGTCCACCAACATTATTAGTTTTTGATTAATCACTTCCTGTGCCGAGACCATTGCCGTTTGACTGTGAGTCTTAAACATACCTTTATCCCTCACAAAGCTCAGTCAAAAAAACAGATTTATTATTAAGTCATTATTTTTGTTGTGTTTACTTCCAGCAAAACGTGTCACAGCAAGACCTGAGGCCGCTTTGCCTTGTTATAAAACTTAGCTCGGAAACTGCATTAATACAAATATTACGGCGTATAACAGTATTTACTCAAACAGGGTTGCTGTGTTCAAATGATGCAACATGTTGACTTAAAGCAAGCTTTGATCACAAAGTTAATTATAAATTAACCGTAATCGGTAATTTAATGTGTCTGGAAATATGAAATTAGATGACTTAAACCTGTTTCGACTGGTTGTCGAAAATGGGAGCTACACCGCAACTTCGCGAAAAACCATGATCCCGGTTGCGACCATCACCCGACGCATTCAAGCGCTAGAAGACTCTGTCAATCTTCGACTATTGAACCGTCATGCTCGCAAACTTTCGCTCACTGAAGCAGGGGAACGTTTTTACCATGAGTGCTCTCCTTTACTACAAAGGCTAACAACCGCAGCAGAGGAAATCACTGACGACTGCCGAGGAGCATCCGGCAAGATTAAGATATCCGCGCCTTACAACTTAACTAAACGAATGATGATGCCGATGTTCAACAGCTTTATGAAGCAGTACCCGGACATCAACATTGAGCTAACGACAGAGAATAATGCGGACAAGCTTGACCCTACTGAATGGGATGTAATTTTTCGAGTGGGACCTCAACGCGACTCTAGCCTCATCGCGCGTAAGATTGGCGAAGTGAAGGATATTCTCGTTGCAAGCCCTGACTATCTAACCTCGAATCCTGCGCCACATCATGCAGAAGAGCTCTCTAACCATTCATTGCTAAAAGGGTACCCGCTTATTAAGTGGACCTTAATTAATAGCAAAGGCGAGTCTGTGGTGAATGTTGATCGTGGTCGTTTTCAAGCAAACGCGCTCAATGTGGTGCGCAGTGCTTGTTCCGAAGGTTTAGGCATCACACTAATGCCAGATGTCATGATCAAAGAGTACATCGAGAGCGGCGATTTGGTACGCATACTGCCAGATTGGAGTGCAAACCCGCGCGACATTTATATGCTTTACAACCACAAAGACCACCTGCCAGAGAAAGTTCGCCTCTTTATTGACTTTGTGATCGCTTATAACATTCACTAACTAGATAGCGAAAACAAAAAACCAGAGCCAAAGCTCTGGTTTTTTTACGACTTAAGAAAGCGCATCCTATGCGCCTTCGTTATGAAGCTCTAGATTTGCTAAATCCTGTTGGATTTCAAGTTGTGTTTTCGCATCATCATTACGAAGACCATCTAAAAAATCTAGGTATTGTTGGTCAATATCACCCGTTACGTATTCGCCGTTAAACACGGATGTATCGAACTGAGTAATATCTTGGTTTCCAAGACCTACCGCCTCTACCAAATCTTCTAGACGTTGATAAATAAGCGCATCGGCACCAATCTGCTTACAAATTGTATCGTTGTCACGGCCATGGGCAATAAGCTCTGTAGCACTTGGCATATCAATGCCGTATACGTTCGGGAAACGAACTTCAGGAGCCGCTGAGACCATGTACACTTTCTTGGCACCAGAATCACGAGCCATCTCAATAATCTGCTCTGACGTTGTACCTCGAACAATAGAGTCATCCACCAGCAACACATTCTTACCTTTGAATTCCGAACGAATAGCATTCAACTTGCGGCGTACTGATTTCTTACGTTGTTGCTGGCCAGGCATGATAAACGTACGTCCAACATAACGGTTTTTCACGAAACCCTGGCGATAAGGGATATCGATCGCTTGAGCGATTTGCAGTGCAATGTCGCAAGACGTTTCAGGGATAGGAATGACAACATCGATATCAAGGTTTGCGTAATCTTCACGAATACGTTCGCCCAGCTTTTTACCCATTTCAACGCGAGCACTGTATACCGAAATTTTATCGATGAACGAATCTGGACGAGCAAAGTACACGAACTCGAAAATACAAGGGTTCAGCTTAGGATTATCTGCACACTGCTTCGTGTAAAGCTCACCGTCAAACGTTGCGTAAATCGCTTCACCAGGTGCAACATCACGGACGAAATCAAAACCGACCGCATCCAATGCCACCGATTCAGACGCAACCATGTACTCTGCTCTGCCGTTAACTTCACGCTTACCTAAACAGAGCGGGCGAATACCGTGTGGGTCACGAAATGCAATCATACCATGACCAATGATCATGGCGGTCACAGCATAAGCACCGCGAATTGTGCGATGAACATTGGTGACTGCGCGGAATACGTCTTCGGTCGTGACATTTCCTTTTACTGAGTCAATTTCGTGCGCCAGTACATTTAGTAATACTTCAGAGTCTGAAGTGGTATTGATATGACGGCGATCTTTTTCAAACAGCTTCTGACGAACTTCGTTAGCGTTAGTCAAATTACCGTTGTGGGCAAGTGTAATACCGAAAGGAGAGTTTACGTAGAAAGGTTGAGCTTCTGAAGCGCTTGAACTGCCTGCTGTAGGGTAACGAACATGACCAATTCCGACCTCGCCTTGCAGGCGTTGCATGTGTCTTGCTTCAAATACATCCTTGACTAAACCGTTCGCCTTACGTAGACGAAAACGATTGCTTTCTATGGTACAAATACCAGCGGCATCTTGGCCACGATGCTGTAACACCGTTAACGCGTCATAAATAGACTGGTTTACAGGCGTTGTGCCCACGATTCCAACAATACCACACATGTCCTAATCCTCGATTTGCGACAGTAGCTGGCACTACTAGATAGTGCCAGACAGAAAACTTGATGTTGCTTGTAAATGCTCGAAGAATGGGGCGATGATACGGCTGAACTCAGGGATCAACTGTGAATCTTTCCACCAATCCGAGCTTGGGAATGCAGTAAACGCATCCATAAAAAACAGCACCGCAGAAACAATTAAGACTCCGCGTAGACCACCAAATACAATCCCGAGAATTCGGTCCGTACCTGATAGCCCTGTTTTTTGTACCAGTTGACCAATGACGTAATTCACCACTGCACCAACTACCAAGGTTGCGACAAATAACGCCGCAATCGCCGCTCCGTTACGAAACATATCATCTTCGATGTTGGTGAAGTACACCGCCAATTTGGCATAGTAATTACTGGAGATAAAAAACGCTCCGAACCAAATCACCAAAGACAAAGCTTCTTTAGCAAAACCGCGAACTAAACTGATCAGAGCTGAAAATCCGATCACACCTAAAATGATAAAATCTATCCAATTCATCTTTTCTTCATCTTAAGTTGGCGCGCATTTTAACAGAAAAAATGCTGACGCAAACGTTTTCTTATGGATTTAATGGCTTAAATTTAAGCAATTGACCTTTTGAACCTGTAATTTTTTGTAATTCTTGAACTTGTCGTTCAAGTTTACTTTTTGACACATCAGGGCCAACAATCACTCTCGTAAACTCGTTTTCTTTCTTTGTGTGAGCTTGATAACCACGCTTTTGCAAATCCGCGACAAGCGCGACAGCATTTTCGTGATTCTTAAGTGCCATCAACTGAATGATCCAAGCTGAATCTTCATATTGATTTTTCTCTTGAACAGGACGAGTGACGACCTCAACTTGCTCTGGTTGTTTGATGACCTCAGGTTTAGATGTTGGCGCTGGCTCGGGCTCAGAAACGGCTACTTGAGCATCCTCACGTTCTTGCACTACAGCTTCAACCGGAGAATCCGGTAACGTAATGTCGTCTTCCACTGGCTCTAATATTTCGAAGTTTTCCACATCACTATCAAGTTCTGGTTTGATAGGAATACTGGCAAATTCTTCTTTGTAGTGCAGTTTCTTACCATCTAGCACATCGGGAAGAACAATGACTCCGACTGCGACTAGAATGATGGTGCCGACTAAACGACTTTGGAATTTACTTGCCATCAAAATACCTTTACTTATTTATTATTTGATTGCCAATGTTCCAATACCTCTCCGACGGTATGGAATGAGCCAACCACCAGAATAACGTCTCCTGTCTTTGCGTGGCTTCTCGCACTCTCGAAGGCGTCAACAGGGTTTTCAAAATGAACTTGCCCATCAGGTAAGTATTGGCACAATTCATCAGCGGTCGCCGCTCTCGGTCCAGTAAGCGACGCTGGATACCATTGTGTTGCAACTGGAGTTAGAGCTTCAATGGTTGCTTTAATGTCCTTGTCATGCAGCATTGCAACCACAATATGGATATTCTTACCCAGATATTGTTGCTTCACTCTCTCTACCAAATACTCAGCAGAGTGCGGGTTATGAGCGACATCAAGGACTATTTCAGGTTCGTGATGCAGTACCTGCATACGCCCCGCCAAACGAGCATTATTCAAGCCATTGACAATATTTATGTCAGTGATTTGCAATTCCGAAGCCCCTAGTGCCATCAGTGCAGTGGCTGCATTTTGTAATGGTAGCGATGGGATTGGTAAATCCTCTAACTCAAATGCCCCACTGCTCCATTTCCAACCATTATCAGTTAGTTGGTAATCGTACTGAATACCTACTTGGAAGAACTCAGAACCAATATCGTCAGCATGAGCCGCCACGGTCGCTGGTGGCGTTGGTTGACCACAAATTGCTGGCTTCCCTGAACGGTAAATGCCCGCTTTTTCAAAGCCAATAACATTGATGTCATCACCAAGCCAATCCACATGATCGATCGCTAAGCTCGTAATAACAGAAACATCATGGTCAACAACGTTAGTGGCGTCTAGACGACCGCCAAGTCCTACTTCAAGTAAGACAACGTCAACTTTCTCTACTTGGAAAATACGTAGCGCAGCAAGTGTACCGAATTCAAAGAGGCTAAGGCTAATATCACCACGCTGCTTTTCTACATAATCGAATGCTTCACAGTGCTTTGCATCTACAACATCGACGCCATTAATGCGTACACGCTCGTTGTAACGAATCAGGTGCGGAGAACTGTAAACACCGACTGAATAGCCAGCATCAAGTAAAATGGCTTCCATTAACGCACACGTTGAGCCTTTGCCATTGGTTCCGGCAACGGTGATTACGGTTGGAGCTGGTTTGGTAAGATTGGCTTTGTTTGCTACCGCTTGGACACGGTCTAAGCCTAGATCAATTGCTGAGGAATGAATATTTGCTAAATAATCAAGCCACATCTCTAATGAAGATGTGGCTTGAGGAGTTGGGTTTTGGGTCATCTAACTTTAACCATTAAATTCTTTGGTTTTTATGTTAGTTGATACTTTACCCTTTTTCGTCCGCTTCTGGTACAGAATATGGCTCTTCATTTGGAGATTCGTTAACCGAAACCACCAAAGGAGACTTGTGGTTAGTCATCTTAGCGATAAGACCACCCACACGCTGACGCATTTCACGACGGTCAACGATCATATCAATAGCACCGTGATCAAGTAGGAACTCACTACGCTGGAAACCTTCAGGAAGATCTTCACGTACAGTTTGCTCGATTACACGACGACCAGCAAAGCCAATGAGGGCCTTAGGTTCACCGATGTTGATATCACCCAACATAGCCAAACTTGCTGATACACCACCCATTGTAGGGTCAGTTAGAACAGAAATAAACGGCAGACCTTTTTCTGATAAACGCTCAAGCGCAGCACTGGTTTTTGCCATTTGCATAAGAGACATTAAAGCCTCTTGCATACGAGCACCACCACTTGCTGAGAAACAAACAAGCGCACAGTTATTTTCAATGGCTGCATCCACTGCTTTCACAAAGCGAGCACCAACGACTGAACCCATTGAACCACCCATAAAGGAGAATTCAAACGCACACGCCACAAGCGGCAGACCAAGCAATTCACCCTGCATCACAACTAGCGCATCTTTCTCACCGCTATTTTTTTGTGCAGCAGAGATACGCTCTTTGTATCGCTTAGAATCTTTAAATTTCAGTTTATCCTGTGGCTCAAGTTCAGAACCTAATTCAACTCGATTACCTTCATCTAAAAATGTTTCCAAACGACGACGCGCTTTCATACGCATGTGATGGTTACACTTTGGACAAACTTCTAAGTTACGCTCTAGTTCAGCATGGTATAAAACCTGTTCACAAGAGGTACATTTAGTCCACACACCTTCTGGGATAGAAGCTTTGCGTGAACTTACTAGATTGCTTTTCTCTAAAATCTTTTCAAGCCAACTCATGGAAGACCTTTTCTCTCAACTCTTCCGCTTCATTGCGAAAGATATAAATTCGACATAATACCGACGGATTAAACCATATCTTGCAGCTACTGTAGATAAAAAACTGGTTGTACCTATTTTTGATATCGTAAATAGCGTATGTTTTCCGTTCACATTCAATGTAAACACTACCGATATTTTGAAATAAGTTTGTAAAATTAGTTCAAATTATCTGGTAAAAACAGTGGACCGATCGGCACTTCAGGTAACCCAAACTCTTCTGGGTAGTCTACATCTACCAGGTACAGACCTTCCGCTTTCGCTGTCGCACCCGCTAGTTTGCGATCTTTGGCTTCTAATAACCACTTGATCCATTCAGGACTCTCTTCGCCACGTCCAACTTTTATCAAGCTACCCGTGATATTACGAACCATATGATGCACGAACGCATTAGCTTTAATATCAATAACCACATAGTTCCCATGGCGCGTAACGTTCAGATGCATCAAGTTTCGAAATGGGCTGCGAGACTGACAATGCGCCGCGCGAAACGACGTAAAATCATTTTCGCCAAGTAGGAACTGCCCTGCTTCATGCATTTTTTTCTCGTCGAGCTCACCATGATAGTGACTAACCCCCGAGTTTAAGATGCCTGGACGTAAAGCATGATTGAAAATAATGTAACGATAACGGCGCGCTGTCGCTGAGAATCTTGCATGGAAATCATCTGAAACTTCCTTAGCCCAACGAACCGCTATATCGCTTGGCATGTTCGCGTTTGCGCCCATGGTCCAAGCTACCATTTTTCGAGTAACGTTGGTATCAAAGTGCACAACTTGTCCCGTGCCATGCACGCCTGCGTCTGTCCGACCAGCACACTGAACTTCAACTGGGTGATTAGCGACGACGGACAATGCTTTCTCTAGCTCTTCTTGGACACTTTTCACTTCTCTTTGGCGCTGCCAACCAAAGTAGTTTGTACCGTTGTACTCGATACCTAATGCGATTCTCATCTTAACCTTCGAACTCTAAAATGGGGCGGGAAGTATATACTCAAGTCACCTCAAGTTGCCAGTTTCACCAAGGATGACATAAAGGTAGCATCCTACTAACGGGACACAAAAAGGGTAGCAAACGCTACCCTTTTGTTTCGGTTTATCGGCCATTAATGGCGTCAATCAGGCTTTTTGCTTCGCGGCGAATATCATCCTCACCGTAAACAATCGCCTCTTCTAGTAGTTTAATCGCCCCTTGAGAATCGTTCATCTCGAGATAGATTTTAGCCAAATCCAGTTTCCCAGCCGCTTCAGCATTGTTATCTACGTCAATATCGCCGATCTCGCCGATAACATCTGGAAACTCGTTCAATCCGACATCGAGCTTAAGGTCTTCTTCTTCGAACTCACCACCTTCTCTGTCGACCTGAGCCATCAATTCATCAATCGTCATAAATTGATTTTTCTTCGGGTCGAAGTCATCCAAGTCGCTTTGCTCTGCCCAGTTTTCTTGCGCGATCTCTGGCTGACTTAGTGCATCACTCGAATTCCAAACATCACGCTGGTCCTCAGGCACTTCTTCAGTAGAACTTACGTTATCAGCAGCGGGTTTAAAGCCATCCCAATCATCTCCAACATCAAGCATGGTTTCAAAATCCATACCTGCACTTGCGATGGTGTCACTGTCTAGTTTACCTTCAAATACTTCTGAGTTTGCGTCTTCCGTAAGAAGGTTAGCCATTGATGATTCATCATCCAAATTACTGAGCGGCTCACCCTCTGTCGCTGTTGGCTGCACTTCTGGGTCAGTATCAAAGCCGTTTTGCTGCGCAAATACTTCAAACAAAGCATCATGATCGTTATCGGCTTGAATAGCTGGTCTCGATGTCTCTGCTTCAACCTTAGGGCTCTCTGGCGCACCCTCGTTCATTGACGCGAGAACATCTTCCTCATTGAACTCTGGAAGATCTTGGTCGTCAAAACTTAACTCTTCATCCTCACCGGAGATTGGTTCTATATCTGCAGTCTCAGAGCTCGGTAATTCTGGCTCTTCTTCCATCGACGCCAAGGCATCTTCTTCGCTGAACTCTGGCAAATCGAGCTCATCAAAATTGAACTCTTCTTCGGACTCAGCTGACAAGTCGGCTTCAACTTGTTCTAGTTCAACGGACTCGGACGTTTCTAACGCAGGTTCGCCAGCCATAGACGCCAGTGCATCTTCTTCACTGAAGTCTGGCAAATCGAGCTCATCAAAATTGAACTCTTCTTCGGACTCAGTTGGCAAATCTGCTTCAGCTTGCTCTGGTTTAACGGACTCTGGCGTTTCTAACGCAGGTTCGCCAGCCATAGACGCCAATGCGTCGTCTTCACTAAACTCAGGAAGATCCAGCTCGTCAAAATTGAACTCTTCTTCGGACTCAGCTGACAAGTCGGCTTCAACTTGTTCTGGCTTAACGGACTCGGACGTTTCTAACGTAGGTTCGCCAGCCATAGACGCCAGTGCATCTTCTTCACTGAACTCTGGCAAATCGAGCTCATCAAAATTGAATTCATCTTCTGATTCAGCTGGCAAGTCCGCTTCAACCTGTTCTGGCTCAACAGACTCGGACGTTTCTAACTCCGGCTCATCCGTCATAGACGCCAATGCGTCTTCTTCACTAAACTCAGGAAGATCCAGCTCATCAAAATTGAACTCTTTTTCGGACTCGGTTGGTAAGTCAGCTTCGACTTGCTCTGGTTTAACGGACTCGGACGTTTCTAACGCAGGTTCGCCAGCCATGGACGCCAGGGCATCTTCTTCACTGAATTCTGGAAGATCCAGCTCGTCAAAATTGAACTCTTCTTCGGACTCAGCTGGCAAGTCGGCTTCAATTTGTTCTGGTTCAACGGACTCGGACGTTTCTAACGCAGGTTCGCCAGCCATAGATGCTAGAGCATCTTCTTCACTGAATTCTGGCAAATCTAGCTCATCAAAATTGAATTCATCTTCTGAATCGTTGGTCGACTCAGTTTCCGGCTCCAATTCAGGCTCATCCAGTAGCCAATCTTCTTCTTGTGGAACACCGAATTCATTTTCTATTGTATTTGGTGTCGGCGTGAAGGCTGGAATGTCTTCCTCTCGCTCAACGTGAGGCTGTACCTCAGCATCGGACTCCACGGATGGTTCTTGTGTTGAATCAGTATCGGTAGCCTCTTGTTGTAGTGATGAAGCTTCCTCTATCTCCGTTTGTGTTTTTTCAACTTGCTGCGGTAAATCGTCTTCACTATCAAATAGAGCGTCAAGTTCAGCAGAAAAATCCGCTTTTTCTTGTTCTGTTGGCAGAAGCTCTTCACTGTCTGACTCAAATAGGTCGTCTAGCTCGCTCATTAAAGGATCATTCTCTGGTGAGAGGTCCTCTAAATCACCAAGAAATTCATCGCTGCTAAATGGCTCTGAAGTAGCTTCTGGCTCGGTTAATGGTTGATCTTCTACAGCTTGTTGCGTGTCTGGCTGGTTTTCACTTAATAAAGCGTCGATGTCCAACCCAGACTCAATGTCCTGATCTTCATGAGTTTGTTCTGACTCAACTACGGGAGATGGCTTTTCGTCGGCGTCTGATTCACCAAAACCAAGTGATTTCAGTAACTCTTCCTCTTCCGATTTATTCTGCTCTGGGCTCTCGTCCTCTCGAATCAGATCATCAAACGGATCTAAATCAGCTTCAGTCTCTTCATCAAGTTCAGAGGTAACATCATCAATGAGTTCATCCAGTAAGTCTGTGCTATCTGCGTCTAACTCTTCGATCGAGTCATCACCTTCAAAACCAGAGATTGCTTCTAGCTCGTTTAGTGGATCAAACTCGTCTGCGTCATCTTCATCAAAATCAATGAGTTCATCGAGTAGCTCTGTACTGTTTTCATCTAGAACAGGACCTTCATTGGCGTCAGCTTCTCGAACTTCCGATTCACTAGCCGGTTGTTCATACTGGGCCAATAGCTTATCGATATCGTCGTCAGATGCCTCTCCTACACTAAAGTCATCATCCGAAACGGGCTGTTTTAACTCAGGCTCATCAGTATCTAAATCGAAGTCATCGTTGCCAAGTTCAGCAAACAAGTCATCAAGCATATCCTGGTCGACAGTGTCACTTGGTAACTCTTCTGACGGCTCATCGGCTGCAAGTAACTCGGCAAATGCGTCGTCTGAAAGCAAGTCTGATTTCTCATTCGTATCATCCGAAAGATCGAAGCCAGACTCATCGTCATCGAGCACTTCTAGTTCTGGAGCAACCTCATCTAAGGCTCGCTCCATTTCTTCTAAACCAAGCGCTTTTTCTTCGCCGTTGACTTGGATACCATTGTTCGATGATTCAAACTCATCCAGACCAACATCTAGGTCGCCGTCATCGCCAATATCTGCAAATGGGTCATCGTCCCCTTCCAGATTGAAATCAAGTTCTTCATCGTCGAGGTTAGCAAAGACGTCTTCTTCTAAATCTGACTTCTCTTTTTCTAAAGACTGTGCGTTGATATCTTCATCTGCAAACAATTCATCATCAAGCGTGAGCTCTTCATCCAGCTCATCCGCCGCCGCTAAACCGATTGGCGCCGCAAGAGGATCAACGTTTTGCTGTTCCTGTGCAGCCGCATCTTCCTCTTTCGCTTTAGAGCGTCGACCAAGAAGCATAACAACTAGCAACGCAATCAAAGCACCAGGAATTAATGCCGCAAGACCAACAAGCCAACCATTCGACAAAATTTTGTCCATGGTGCTTGGTTGCATGCGTTGTTGTTCAGCAAGGCGCTGGCGTTCTTCAGCAAGCAGCTTCTCGACTTCTGAGCGAATGCGTTCTTCGTCATTCAGCTCGCTTTTCAAAGTTTCGACTTCGCTTTGCACTTCTGACAGCATCAATCGAAGACGATGGTTCTTCTCTTCTAATGAGTCTAATTCACTTTGTGAGCCTTGAAGTTTGTCCTTTAGCGCACTGACCTGCTTTTCACCCTGCGGAGAGGTAGTTACTGGTGGCGCAGGGATGACGGGTATTGTTTTCGGAGTTGGTTTTGGCTCCGTTGCTGCCACTGTCTCTGGCTTAGCCGCAGGCTTGGGTTCTACTTTAATTTGTGGCTTTGGTTGCTCGGTGACTCGTTGTGCTGGCGTCGCTCTATTTGTCGGCTTCGGCTGTTTTAACTTAGCTTCATGCGCCTTCATAATCGCAACAGCTTGCGCTGTGGTCGCGCTTTGCACTTGCTCTAGAGAAGGTACTCGTAGCCGACTCCCTGGGATCAATTCATGAATGTTTTGGTTCTCAAACGCTTGAGGGTTAATTCGGTAAATGGCAAGAAGCGTTTGTTGAACGGTAACACCGCGTGAAGGTCGTAATTCTGAAGCGATCGACCATAGTGTTTGATTTTCACCAGTCGGACCAAAGAAACGTGACGGTTGAGTATTCGCAGGAGGAGCAGGTAATGCTCGCTCAATATCTTCAGCATAGCTCGGAGATGATTGCACTTCACCAGACGGTCCAACAAGACGAATTCCTTCGGCTTGAACCACTGATGATGTCTGAGTCGCGCTCATCAACACAAGGGCTGCTAACAAACGCTTATAATTTTGACGCATAGAAGGCTCAGTTTTGTGCTAGATACAATTTGAAATGGTGATCGGTTAAATATATCGGATATCGCATGCAAAACTATAGCGTTGAGAATAAAAAATGTGTGGCTCTCGCCATATTCGTACTAATCTCACACTATTTTGTTTCGTTCGTACAAAAAAGCCTCGCACTGTGCGAGGCTTTGAAATGAACTGTAAGCGACTTAGTAGTAATCGCGGATCAGAACTTCTGCGATTTGCACCGCGTTAGTTGCCGCGCCTTTACGCACGTTATCAGCAACAACCCACAGGTTTACGCCGCTATGATGGCTGATATCGTTACGGATACGGCCAACCATTACATGGTCTTTACCGCCCGCATCGCGAACTTGTGTAGGGAAGTCTTCACCGTGGAACACTTCGATACCGTCAGTTTGTTCAAGCAAGTTAACGACTTCTTGTGCATCGATAGGTGAACGAGTCTCAATGTGAAGTGCTTCTGCGTGACCGTAGAATACAGGAACACGTACACACGTTGGATTGACTGTGATTGATGGATCGTTAAAGATCTTCTGTGTTTCCCACACCATTTTCATTTCTTCTTTGGTGTAGCCGTTTTCCATCATCTGATCGATTTGTGGAATGCAGTTAAACGCGATCTGTTGAGAGAATTGCTTCTTGTCTGCAGGCAGACCGTTTAGCAGCTTCGCCGTTTGACCTGCTAGCTCATCGATACCCGCTTTGCCTGCACCAGACACCGATTGGTAAGTTGATACGTTAATACGCTCAATGCCCACCGCATCGTGAATTGGTTTTAGTGCCACCAGCATTTGGATGGTTGAACAGTTCGGGTTCGCGATAATGTTACGGTTACGAAACTCTGCAATCGCTTCTGGGTTTACTTCTGGCACAACAAGAGGAATGTCGTACTCGTAACGGAAGTGTGATGTATTGTCGATAACAATCACGCCTTCATCAGCGGCAATTGGAGCCCACTTGGCTGATAGCTCACCACCAGCAGAAAACAGTGCGATATGCGCTTGAGACCAATCGAACTCTTCTACGTTTTGAACGCGTACCGTTTTACCATTGAAGCGGTAAGTCTTGCCTTCGCTGCGCTCACTCGCGAGTAGGAAGATTTCGCCTACTGGGAATTTGCGCTCTTGAAGCACATCCAAAATTGTTTCACCGACCGCACCGGTCGCACCTAAAATGGCAACATTATATTGCTGGCTCATTGACTTACCTCAATCTGAAAACCTAGTTCTGCTAATGGAGCAAGGTTACATGTTTTGTTACCCACTAGCGTGACAGCGCTGTATTCACGGCGATCCCAGTAGTTTTTACGCATCAGGTCAAAAGCGCCTGGCTTACTGATTTCACGGCGGAAAAGAGCGTCATCTCTACGCACATCATAGATTAACTGCGTGATGTTATGCAGTGTTGCTTCGTCCCAAGCTCTGTCCAATACCATAGTAGGAACAGGCGCGGTTGGCAGTAAATCGCTGGCATGCGCACGTAATTCGTTATTTAAGAACTCACAGTAGCTGTTGAAAATCATCGTTGTACCGCGAGCTTTCCCTTCCAAGCCGTAGCCTGCAACGTGAGGGGTTGCGAATGCTAGCAGAGGCAGAAGCTCCATATCAACCTCTGGTTCAAATTCAAATACGTCGAGTGCCGCTGTAAAGCCATCATTTTTCAAAAGACGTTGCTTCAAAGCAGCGTTGTCAACGATGGGACCTCGAGCCGCGTTAATCAAAATTTGATCGCTGCGGAGACCATTTAATACCTTCTCATCAATCAAATGATGCGTTGGGTATGGGCCATCTTTGGTGATTGGCGTATGTAGTGTAATGATGTCTGAGCTTTCAATCAGTTCTGTCAACGGAGTAAAGCTACGAGGATCACCAGCCTCTTGTTTGAATGGGTCATTGATGAGAACTTTAATACCCATGCCTTTCAAACATTTCTCTAGGTAGCTACCTACTTGGCCTGCACCAATAATACCTACCGTCTTGTCAAATACCGAGAAACCTTGTTGCTGAGCGAGCACCATCATCACGCTGAACGCGTATTCCGCTACACCCACTTTGTTACACCCTGGCGCAGCAGTGAAGAAAATGCCTTTCTCTTTTAAGAGTGCTTGGTCAACATGATCCATGCCTGCCGTGGCCGTACCAACAAACTTCAGCTTGTTTGCTTTGCTGATCAGGTCAGCATTCACTTTGGTGACTGAGCGAATCATTAGGGCATCAACATCCACTAAATCATCGGCGGTCAGTGTACGACCTGGTTTTAGAATTACGTTACCGAGTTGGCTGAATAGCTCTTCAGCATACGGCATATTTTCATCAACAATAATTTTCATAGCGCCAGCGTTCTAACATCCATTTGTAAGAGTTCGTTTATTCGCAAGATGCGAAACTAAAGCGATTGTGCCCTTTTCCCGAAAAATCTCAAGATATAACACCAATAAACCTCAAGGAGGTAACTCCTATAGAATCGATTGACGGGAAGCCTAGAGAAAAGCAGAAACAGAGAAAAGAAAAAGCCCGGCTAAATAGCCGGGCAAAGTTCCAGAACAAAAGGATCCTATCCCGCTCTCCATGGGATAGAGTCTGCGTCTGTTCGATCAGTGTGACTGATCAAGCTCTGGAAACTGGATTGTTGGCGTTTACAGTACTCTCGCAAGGCGCCAACAAATTCAGTTAACCTTGGTACTTTTTAATAACCAAAGTTGCGTTTGTGCCGCCAAAGCCAAAGCTGTTTGACATTACGGTCGTTAGCTCTGCATCACGTGCTTCTGTCACGATGTCCAGACCTTGTGCTGCTTCGTCCAAGTTTGAAATATTGATGCTTGGAGCAATGAAGTTTTTGTCTAGCATAAGTGTTGAGTAAATCGCTTCGTGCACGCCCGCTGCGCCGAGTGCGTGGCCAGTCATTGCTTTTGTTGCAGAGATTGCAGGGCTGTTCTCACCAAACAATTGTTGGATAGCACCAAGCTCTTTCACGTCACCAACTGGTGTCGATGTGCCGTGCGTGTTGATGTAATCCACACCATCAACGTCTTGCATCGCCATCTTCATACAACGAATTGCGCCTTCACCTGATGGCGCTACCATGTCGTAGCCATCTGATGTCGCACCGTAACCTACGATTTCACCGTAGATTTTCGCACCACGTGCCAGTGCGTGCTCTAGTTCTTCAATAACCAGCATGCCGCCGCCGCCCGAGATAACAAAACCGTCACGGTCTGCATCGTATGTACGAGATGCTTTGTCTGGCGTGTCATTGTATTTGGTTGACAGTGCGCCCATCGCATCAAACATCATAGTTTGAGACCAATCTAGCTCTTCGCCGCCACCAGCAAAAACAATATCTTGTTTGCCTAGTTGAATAAGCTCCATAGCATGGCCGATACAGTGTGCAGATGTTGCACATGCAGAGCTCATTGAGTAGTTCACGCCACGAATCTTAAATGGCGTAGCAAGACAAGCAGAAACAGTAGAAGACATAGTACGAGGAACCATGTAAGGACCAACTCGCTTTACGCCTTTGGCGCGCATCGTGTCTGTCGCTACCGTTTGATTGTATGCAGAAGCACCGCCAGAACCTGCAACGATACCGGTACGATCGTTTGAAACCTGCTCTTCTGTAAGACCAGCGTCTGCGATTGCCTGCTCCATTGATAGGTATGCATAAGCAGCCGCATCACCCATAAAGCGCATCTGCTTACGGTCGATGTGTTCCGCCGGGTTGATTTTTAGGTCACCCCATACTTGCGAACGAAGACCGTGTTCTTTGAACTGCTCAGATGCAGTGATGCCAGATTTGCCCGCTTTAAGAGACGCTAGAACTTCTTCGACGTTGTTACCGATACTTGAAACAATACCCATACCGGTGATTACGACTCGTTTCATTATGACATTCCTATAATTCAAAAATCCGCTAGATGATAACTAAGATAGTCAACAAAAGTGGTCAGCTTTCCCATAAATTCGTACAATCGCCCCATTCTTACCGCGCCAAATCACAAATTTGCACCATTATGACTTCAATAAAAAACGCAGAACTTGGTTGGAACGAAGCTGGTACTCCGGTTTCAGACCAATTTGATGATGTTTACTTCTCTAACGTAAACGGTCTTGAAGAGACACGCTACGTTTTCTTAAAACAAAATCATCTCCCAGAAAGATGGCAGGAATTTGACCAAAGACGTTTTGTCATTGGTGAAACAGGATTTGGCACGGGATTAAACTTCTTAGCAGTATGCCAGTGGTTTAGTGAGTTTCGTCGTCAGCATCCGGACGCAACATTGAAAGAGCTGCATTTTATTAGCTTTGAAAAATACCCATTAAGCAAAGCCGATTTAAAGAAGGCGCATGAAGCTTGGCCTGAGCTAGCTGAATACGCGGAAAAGTTACAAAAGCACTACCCTGCCGCTGTGCCGGAGTGTCATCGCATTGTTTTAGAAGACGGCGCAATCACACTCGACCTTTGGTTTGGTGACATTAAAGACTGCATGCCGCAAGTCCCATACAACGAAAAAGGTTTGATTGATGCTTGGTTCTTAGATGGATTCGCGCCAAGCAAAAACCCAGAGATGTGGAACCAAGGCCTGTTCAACAACATGGCAAAGCTAGCCAAGCAAGATTGTACAGTTGCCACGTTTACCGCAGCAGGCTTTGTACGTCGTGGTTTGAACGAAGCTGGCTTTACAATGAAAAAGGTGAAAGGTTTCGGCACTAAGCGAGAAATGATCGCCGGCTCTATGGAGCAACGTGAAAAGCAGTCGAACCATCTCCCTTGGTTCAATCGCACAGCATCTAGCAATCTTGATTCGATTGCCATCATTGGTGGTGGTATAGCCAGCGCGGCGTTAGCGAAAACGTTAGTTCGTCGTGGCCAAAACGTCACCCTTTACTGTAAAGACAAACAACCAGCCAAAGGAGCGTCGGGTAATCGTCAAGGGGCCGTGTATCCATTGTTGAACGGTCCCCATACTGGCGTTTCGCGTGTGTTTGCTCCTGCATTTTTGTTCGCACGTCAGTTTGTTGAACAAGCAGCACAAGAGATCGATTTTGATCATGACTGGTGTGGCGTAACTCAGTTGATGTGGGATGACAAATCCACAGACAAACTGGAGAAAATGCTTGCGGGTAACTTCACTCCAGAGCTCATTCAAAAGCTGTCCGCCGAGGAAACTGCGAACACTATCGGGTTACCTATTGATATGGCGTCTGTGCACTACCCAATGGGAGGGTGGCTATGCCCTGCCGAGTTAACTCGCGGGTTAATTAAACAATTGGAGAAGACGTCGTTACTCTCAACGAAGTTTGAACACCATGTTGAGGCATTAGATTGGGATGAAAAGCGTCAGCTCTGGCTACTAACGGCGAGTGGTCAAACATTTGAGCACTCAACGGTTGTAATTGCGAACGGCCATGAGTTCCAGACATTGAGTCAAACCGCTTCCCTACCAATGGGACAAGTGAAAGGACAAGTCAGTCATGCGCCAGCAACCGAAACGCTGAGTCAGCTGAAAACGGTGTTGTGTTACGACGGTTACATGACACCTGTTAACCCAAGTAATCAACACTTGTGTATCGGTGCAAGCTACGACCGCAGTCACCTTGACTACGAATTTGATGAAAACGCCCAAAAAGATAATGCGGAAAAGCTAGTGAAATGTGTACCGAATCAAACATGGGCAAAAGAGGTAGATATCACTGATAATCAATCTCGCCAAGGTATTCGTTGTGTTAGCCGAGATCACTTACCATTTGTCGGGAATGTGGGTGACTTTGAGACGATCAAAACGCAATACGCCAACTTACAAAATCAAAAAGCAGAAGAGGTAGAAACCATTCATCAGTACCCTAACCTATTCTGCTTCTTAGGTTTAGGATCTCGTGGACTGAGCTCTGCACCATTATTAGCTGAAGTGTTGGCCTCCCAGATCTGTGGGGACCCGCTGCCATTACCGGTTGATGTATTGACCGAACTTCACCCAAGTCGAATGTGGGTTCGTAAACTAAGAAAAGGCAAAGCCATTACCGAGCTGTAAGAGTATTCTCTCGTTTTAACTCCCGACACAGATACGTGTCGGGAATCGCTAACTCACTAAGTTGCTCGTACTGAGATTACTTCAGCAGTGCAACTGCCTGTTTCACTTGCTCTGCCACTTCTGGGTTTACAACCTTACCCGATTCCACGTCAAAATTTTCGTAGAAGCTCGGCACAGATAACGATGCCTTTACATCCGCGCCAAAAAATTGAGCAGAACCTGTCGCCGCCGCAAGAACACTTTGTGCACCACCGGGACCTGGGGAAGTTGCTAAATAAACGACAGGTTTGTTTTGAAATACATTACGCTCAATGCGCGTCGCCCAATCGAACAAGTTTTTATAGGCCGCTGGGTACGAACCGTTATGCTCTGCGAAGGAAACAACGAGAGCGTCAGCCTCCGCCAAGTCACGTAAAAACGCGACAGCCCCTTCAGCTTGACCAATTTCTTTCTCTTTGTCCTCGCTAAACATTGGCGCTTGATAATCGTTTAAGTCTAGAACATTCACTTGAGCGCCTTCGACTTGGTTTGCTGCGTATGTAGCAAGTAGTTTGTTGATTGAGGTAGAGCTGGTAGATGCACCAAATGCGACAATTTTCATGGTTGTAATCCTTTGTTCACGTTTTATGCTGATCAGAATAAAAGTTGAACTGTTTCGCTACAACCACAAAAATTTTATTGAGAGGTTCGAATTTTTCGAAGTAGTAAATGACTAGGATTAAATAAAGGGAGAACGCTGCTTAGGGATTAAGCCTGAGCCTGGAGCTCTTGCCACAAATCACTGACAATCACGCGATCGGCCGGGCTTAACTCGGTACGCGAATCTTCTAAGCTGCTCTCAATGCGTGACTTCAGCTCAGCAATATCGCTAATCCCTTCTTCTTCACAAGACGCCGCGGATAAAGAGATGTGACCACGTAAATAACCACCAGCAAACAATTCATCGTCAGATGCTGTTTCAATTCGAGCATCAATCAGTTCCAGTAGTTTTTCTTCAAATTCAATAATCATGGTGTATCTCTGAGGTTATTAGTGGTTATTTAACGCAAAAGTCCGACGCTTCCAGTGGCTTAGTTTGATAAAATGCGCGCAGGGCATCAGAAAGCATTTTCACTCGCAAAGGCAAGCCAACGTCCAAAATACCTAGCACTTCTTTATGCACTTTTTTCATAAAGCCGAGCCTATCTGGTTCAAAATCGCCGTGTAGATTGTCACAACTCACCGTAAAAGGGAAGCCAGCGCTTTGTGCCAGAATCCATTCATAAGCTTGAGGTCGCACTTCAACTTTCTCAAACTCCGCTTGAACTTCTGCCGTTCGCCCATCAGGTTCATACCAATAACCAAAATCTTCCAGCAAACGACGCTCTGGACCAGCCACACACCAATGCGAGATCTCGTGTAAAGCAGAGGCGTAAAAACCCCGAGCAAAAATAATCCGATGATGAGGGTGTTCATCATCAGCAGGAAGATAAATAGGCTCATCACCACCTAACTCTAATTTCGTATTAAATTGTTCTAAAAAGGTGTCATTAAAAATGGTGATTAAGTCTTGGTATTCGTGGGTCATCGTCGAGTTTGTACTTCAGTTTGACATGCGCTGCATATTGTCGCTGTTTTTAGTTATGAGGTAAAGGCACCCCCACATTTTTGGTTATTAGTTGAATTTATCTGAAGGTCGCTTTCTCCATACAATTTCTCATTCGTCAGCGTACTTATTTACCACTACACTCTCGCCTTATTTTGATGCCGTTCAAACCGCTATTTTTAAGCCGTTTGATTACAAGCATGTTGCTGGTTTTAATCACTTTTTAAGAGAGATAGAACCGTTTGTAAGTGTTGTTACTTCGCCTACGCTGATTCTCGTAGAACGTAGTGACTTTTTACGTTGAGTGTTTCCCTATGTTGCTAAGTGTGTTGTATATCATTGGTATCACGGCTGAAGCCATGACAGGTGCGTTAAGTGCTGGTAGAAGAAAGATGGACTGGTTTGGTGTTATGTTGGTGGCCAGCGCAACGGCCATTGGTGGTGGCACCGTACGTGACATTCTATTAGGCCACTACCCTCTTGGTTGGGTAAAAAACCCAGAGTTCCTTGCAATTACGTGTGTTGCAGGTGTGCTAACAACAGGTTTAGCGAAATGGGTGATTAAGCTGAAAGGTCTGTTCATTCGCCTCGATGCACTAGGTTTAATCGTGTTTAGTATCATCGGAACAAAAATTGCGATGGGCATGGGCTTGCACCCTGGTATTTGTATGGTTTCAGCGTTAGTAACTGGTGTATTCGGTGGGCTACTTCGTGACTTAATCTGTCGCCAAACACCATTGGTACTGCATGAAGAGCTTTACGCTTCTGTCGCTCTTATCGCATCAGGAATGTACTTAGCGCTATTAGAATTTAATGTTCCCGATGTCACTGCCACGATCATTACACTGGTTACTGGTTACATGCTGCGTATGGCTGCGGTACGCTTTAAGTGGCGTCTGCCTTCTTTTCATTTGGAAACCGAAGGCTCGATTAATTAAGCAAAAACTACTTAAACAAAAAAGGTTGCCTGATAAAATTGTGCCACCCGCGATTCAGTGAGTGGCATAATTTTATATTCAGTCATCCTGAACAGCGACGAAGGAGCATGATTCAGGATCTATTATCCGAGCACTCTGTTGTCAGAGATGTTTCTTTCTCTTTTCATCGCGCTGAAATTAGATTCCTAGTCTCGCTATAGCTCGCTGGAATGACACAAAGCTCTTAAATCTTCGGTGTTTCAGTTGTTACGCCATGGTTTTGACCACGGTGGCGTAGTAAATGATCCATCACCACAATTGCCAGCATCGCTTCTGCGATAGGCACAGCACGAATACCCACACATGGGTCATGACGACCTTTGGTGATCAACTGAGTTGGTTCACCTTCTTTTGTGATGGTCTCACCCGGCACAGTGATACTTGATGTTGGCTTAAGCGCAATGTTAGCGACAATGTCTTGACCAGTCGAGATACCGCCAAGAATGCCACCCGCATGATTACTACCAAAACCTTCAGGAGCAAGCGTATCACGGTGCTGACTGCCTTTTTGGTTTACCACGTCGAAACCGTCTCCGATTTCCACGCCTTTCACCGCGTTGATGCTCATTAGTGCGTGCGCGATGTCTGCATCCAAACGGTCAAATACGGGTTCCCCAAGACCAACAGGCACGTTAGTTGCCACAACCTGGATTTTTGCGCCAATAGAGTCGCCTTCTTTTTTCAGGTCACGGATAAGTTGGTCAAACGCTTCTACTTTGTCAGCATCAGGGCAGAAGAATGCATTGTTCTCGATTTCGTTCCAATCTACCTTGTCGATAGATACATCACCCATTTGTGACAAGTAAGCACGAATCTCAACACCAAACTCATCTTTTAAGTATTTCTTCGCGATTGCACCAGCAGCCACACGCATTGCGGTTTCACGAGCTGAAGAACGGCCGCCACCGCGATAGTCGCGGATGCCATATTTTTGGTGGTAAGTGTAATCAGCATGACCCGGTCTGAACTTATCTTTGATGTCAGAGTAGTCTTTTGAGCGCTGATCGGTGTTTTCAATTAGCAAACCGATCGATGTGCCCGTGGTTTTGCCTTCAAAAACGCCAGAAAGAATTTTAACTTCATCCGGTTCACGACGTTGTGTGGTGTAACGTGATGTGCCTGGACGACGGCGGTCGAGATCGATTTGTAGATCTGCTTCTGTAATTTCCAACCCCGGAGGACATCCGTCTACGATACATCCCAGTGCGATACCGTGACTTTCCCCGAATGTCGTCACTCGGAAATGTTGTCCGATACTGTTTCCTGCCATTACTTCCTCAAGTTTTTATCGCCACGCTCTCTCAAAACAGAGCATAGCTGCTTTCCAATTCTTCGTGGATTCATAGTGGCTTTATTACGTTTTGATGTAAAGAGTTAATATCGGCGAGGTATGCATAAAAAAAACACCGAGCATAAAGCTCGGTGTTTTGATGTTTAGTGCAAGACTCTATTAGTCTTTGTACAGTTTAAACTCTTCTGCACACTCAACCAGCTGGTCACGCGTTAGCATAAATACGCCATGACCGCCGTTCTCGAACTCAATCCAAGTAAATGGAATCTCTGGGTACTGTTCCATCATATGAATCATTGAGTTTCCGACTTCACAAATAAGAATGCCGTTATCTGTTAGATAATCTGGCGCGTTAGCTAGAATACGACGCACAAGTTTTAGACCATCCGTACCCGCAGCTAAACCAAGCTCAGGCTCATGCGTGAACTCATCTGGCAGGCTGTTCATGTCTTCTTCATCCACATATGGTGGGTTGGACACGATTAGATTGTATTTCTCTTTTGGAAGATCACGGAACAAATCAGAGCGAATTGGGAACACTTGCTGCTCCATGCCGTGATCTTGTACGTTTTGCTCAGCCACTTGTAGAGCATCTGTAGAGATGTCGATAGCATCCACTTCTGCTTCAGGGAAAGCGTGCGCACAAGCAATCGCGATACAACCAGAACCCGTACATAGGTCCATGATGCGCGTAGGCTCTTCCACCAACCAAGGTTGGAATTCCGCTTGAATCAATTCGCCGATAGGAGAGCGTGGCACAAGTACACGCTCATCAACGAAGAACTCAAGACCGCAGAACCATGCTTTGTTGGTTAGGTATGCTGTTGGCGTACGCTCGTTGATGCGTTTTACTACGCGCTCAACAATACGCAGACGCTCGCTTGTCGTTAGGCGAGAGTTCAATACGTGCGGAGGCACATCAATCGGCAAGTATAAGGTTGGCAGGATAAGCTGAACTGCTTCATCCCACGCATTATCAGTACCATGACCGTAAAACAGGTTCGCTGCATTAAAGCGGCTTACCGTCCAACGAATCATATCTTGAAGGGTATGCAGCTCCGATACCGCTTCTTCTACAAAAATCTTATCCAAAATTGCCTCCGAAAAGCGCTACAATACTGCCAATAAAGTTTATTAATGAAATTGTTTACCTAATGAGCAAAAAAGACACCGAGAACGATGACGATTTCGCCTTGTTTCAGGAAGCAGTACAGGGCGTAAAAAAGTTGCGACAGGATACCATAATCCAGCAACCAAAAAAAAATACTAAGCAAAAAGAAATCAAGCGCTCCAACCGTGAAGCGAGTGACTCTGAATTTTACTTTTCAGACGAGTTTGTCCCTCTATTAAACGATGAAGGCCCAACTCGTTATGCACGTGACGACGTCTCCACTTATGAAGTCAAACGTCTACGTCGTGGCGTGTATGTACCGGACGTGTTCCTCGATATGCACGGCATGACACAGCAAGAAGCAAAACGCGAGCTTGGTGCGATGATAGCCTATTGCATCAAAAACGAGATTCATTGTGCGTGTGTGCAACATGGTATTGGGAAACACATCCTGAAACAGAAAGCCCCACTTTGGTTAGCACAGCATCCTGACGTTATGGCTTTTCACCAAGCGCCACTAGAATTTGGTGGTGATGGTGCGTTGTTAGTGTTGCTTTCAATTCCTGAAAAGTAACAAGCTTGCTGTAGACACGACGAAACGAAAAGGCAGGGATCTCCTGCCTTTCTTATTCTGTCTCTAATTTGCAAACGCTTATTTTGGTTTAGACACTTATGGCGTAATATGCCATAGCACTTCACCATTTTGTGTTTGTAAATCATATTCAATGCACACTAGCCCTGATGTAGGAAACATCGGTGGTGTCATGTCTTTTACAAACTCTGAAGTCAGATAACCGACCAAAGGCAAATGCGATACGAACAAAAGCGAGTCCAATTGTTCGACTTCTATTAACGCACTTGCGAAATCGAAGACATGCTCGGACTGGCCATAAGGTGTAATATCTTCACAAGTTTCAATGCTTTTTGCAGAGAAATACGCACTGATCTCTTGCCAAGTTTGTTGAGCTCTAATGTACGGACTCACCAACACTTTATCGAATTGCGCAAAACCCTGTTCTTTACAGGCTCTCGCAACCGCTTCTGATTCGACTCTGCCTCTTGGGGTCAATTGTCGTGCTGCGTCTGAATCTGCAAAATGCTCGGCTTCACCGTGACGCATGATGAATATTTTCATGTTATTTCCTAGGGATAGCTAACGCTACCAAAAGGTTGACTGCTATCTTTATTAGATAGACGGGGCTAACTTTAACAATGACGAAACAAAAATACTGATATAATTATCTGTTCATTATACCAATTCGCTTGTTAAAGATAGCGACTTTCTTAACAATCTATTAAAAGAATGTACTCAGTTCATCACACTATTTAACTGTGCAATGAGTTCAGAGCATTCACTCAAACAGTTCTTCCCCATACGCAAACGCGATGGGCCTGTGCAGAAGTCTACGAATAACAAAAATACGGCAAGCAGTATTTGTCGAAACGCAAACTTTGCGCCCCCCGCGAGGGGAGCCTAAATTACTGTAATGCGAAATCTGGAGACGCATCGTGCATCTAAGTCCTAACGATTCAAATCAATACCGCTACATTACCTTGAGCAATGAACTGCGTGTACTGCTGATTCATTCCGATTCAGCTCAACAGTCGGCAGCTGCTCTGGCAGTGAACGTTGGACACTTCGACGACCCAAACGATCGCCAAGGTCTGGCACACTATTTAGAACACATGCTTTTTTTGGGTACGGAAAAATACCCTAAAGTGGGCGAGTTTCAAAGCTATATTAGCCAACACGGTGGAACAAACAACGCTTGGACTGGTACAGAGCAAACTTGTTTCTTTTTCAATATTGCTCCAAATGCCTTTGAAAGTGCCTTAGATCGGTTTAGCCAATTCTTTACCGCACCTTTGTTTAACGAAGAAGCATTAGACAAAGAGCGACAGGCTGTCGACTCCGAATACAAGCTCAAACTTAATGATGATTCTCGTCGCCTGTATCAAGTTAACAAAGAAGTCATCAATCCAGAGCACCCGTTTTCAAAATTCTCTGTCGGAAACTTAGATACTCTTGGCGACCGAGATGGTAAATCCATCCGCGACGAAATTGTGGAGTTTCACCACTCTCAGTATTCCGCCGATTTGATGACACTGACTCTATTTGGGCCACAGTCGCTCGATGAACAGCAAGCTTGGGTAGAAACCATGTTTGCCGACATCCCAAATCACCACCTTCGTGGAAAATCGATTGATGTACCGATAGGTACTGAGGAAAGCACGGGCATTTTGGTTCAAGTCGAGCCGCTCAAAGAGTTCCGTAAACTGATTCTCACATTCCCCATGCCGGGAATGGATGCGCATTATAGCGTGAAGCCACTCTCCTACTTTGCTCACCTGTTGGGTTATGAAGGAGAAGGCAGTTTGATGCTTCAACTCAAAGAAAAAGGCTGGATTACTTCTCTCTCAGCGGGCGGCGGCGCGAGTGGCAGTAACTACCGAGACTTTACCGTAAGCTGCACCCTGACGCCAAACGGCTTAGATCATGTTGATGATATCGTTCAAGCAGTTTTTCAATACCTCTCGATGATCAAACAAGACGGGTTAGATGAATGGCGCTATCTCGAAAAACAAGCGGTATTAGAATCGGCTTTTCGCTTCCAAGAGCCATCGCGCCCAATGGATCTCGTCAGCCATCTGGTGATCAACATGCAGCACTATCAACCGGAAGACACGGTTTATGGTGACTACAAAATGACGGGCTACGATGAGGAGTTACAGCGTTCATTGCTGCGATACTTAACCATCGATAATGTACGCGTCACTTTGATTGCTAAAGGCCTGGAATACAACCGTACTGCCGAATGGTACTTTACCCCGTACTCCGTCACACCTTTTAGTGAAGACCAACGTCGTTTCTATCAACAAATCGACCCAAGCTGGCAATTCGTCTTACCGGAAAAGAACCCTTATATTTGCTACGACCTCGACCCCATGCCACTCGAAAATGGTGACTCGCTGCCAGAGTTGATTGAGGATCTCGAAGGGTTTCGGCTGTGGCATTTGCAAGATGACGAATTTCGCGTGCCTAAAGGTGTCGTTTATGTCGCTATCGACAGCTCTCATGCCGTTGCATCACCAAAGAACATCGTCAAAACGCGCTTATGTGTAGAGATGTTCCTCGATTCGCTAGCAAAAGAAACCTATCAAGCAGAAATCGCAGGGATGGGTTACAACATGTACGCTCACCAAGGTGGCGTGACCTTAACCCTCTCTGGGTTCAGTCAAAAGCTGCCTCAGTTGCTGGAAATGATTCTGCACCGTTTTGCTTCTCGAGATTTCAGCCCTGCTCGCTTTGAAACCATCAAACAACAACTGTTACGAAACTGGAGAAATGCTTCACAAGATCGCCCTATTTCGCAGCTGTTTAACGCACTTACTGGGTTACTTCAACCCAATAACCCGCCTTTCGCAACCTTAGTCGAAGCGCTAGAAGAAATCGAAGTCGATGAACTCTCGGTATTCGTAGAATCCATTCTTGCAGAACTGCACGTTGAAATGTTTGTTTACGGAGACTGGCAACGCCAGCAAGCCCATGACATGGCTACGACCTTGAAGGATGCTCTAAGAGTTAACGAGCAACGTTATGAAGAGGCACTTCGTCCGCTCATTATGCTAGGTAAAAATGGCAGTTTTCAACGTGAGGTGCATTGTAACCAGCAAGATTCCGCGGTCGTTATTTACCACCAGTGCGAGGATATTGAGCCTCGTAGTATCGCGCTATACTCATTGGCCAATCACCTTATGTCGGCAACGTTTTTCCATGAAATCCGTACCAAGCAGCAATTAGGTTACATGGTAGGCACTGGCAATATGCCGCTAAATCGTCACCCTGGTATTGTACTGTATGTGCAGTCACCTAATGCAGCACCGGCCGAGCTGGTTACCTCAATCGATGAGTTTTTAAATGCCTTTTATATGGTGCTGTTAGAGTTAAACGATTACCAATGGCACAGCAGTAAGCGCGGCTTGTGGAACCAAATAGCAACGCCGGACACCACACTTCGAGGACGGGCTCAACGTCTTTGGGTTGCGATAGGAAATAAGGACACTGAGTTTAACCAACGTGACAAGGTACTGGCGGAGTTGAAGAAGCTGACGCGCGCAGACATGATTCGCTTCGTTGTGAACGAATTGAAACCTCGTACTGCAAATCGTTTGATCATGCACTCTCAAGGTCAAGCGCATTCGGAGGCTCCGCGCATCCATCTAGGACAAGAAATTGGATCAATTGAAGAGTTCCAACTTCGGCCAAAAGATTGCGGCTTGGGGTGATCTAGTTGCGCAGAAATAAAATTGTCGAATACTAAGTATGTACCTAGAGCCCAGTGAGATTGTCGGTCTCATAGATTGAATCGGCACCATAATTAGCAGAAAATTGAAATTACGCCATTACGGCTTATGCTCTAATTCCCCGCACTAAAAATAACTTAATGAGGTAGTCATGAAAAAAGCACTTTTACTTGTGGCTCTTATACTGCCATTGGCATCTGCTCACGCTGAAATCTCAGTCAAAGGCGATGGCTTCGAATTAAGTGACGACTGTGTGCGCCTTAGCGGAGACAATGTATCCATCAAATCAGATGATTGCTCTTCAAAGCAGTGGAATGATAAAGACAAAAAAGGTAACAGCAGCGTTCACGGGGACGACAACCCAGGTAAAGGCCACAATAAAGATAAGAAAGACAAGAAGAAGTAACCATTTCTTCTTTATGAAAAAGGCTTGCCACTGGCAAGCCTTTTTCTCTACCGAAGCAACGTTTAATAGAACGTTGTCCCTTCACCAGCTCGAGTAAGCAAACCATCACATGGCGCGTAACGATCGCCATACTTCGATGCAAACTCATTCATTTTCTCTACGAGCTCTTTAATGCCAAATTGGTCCATGTAACGGAACGGACCACCCAAGAACGGTGGGAAACCAATACCAAATATCGCGCCAATATCACCGTCACGTGGCGAGCGAATGATGCCATCATCCAAACAACGTACCGCTTCATTCAACATTGGCAGCACACAGCGCAACGCAATATCGTTATCGCTTAGCTTAGATTCAGGGTCGAGCTTAAGCAGTTTGTAAACCGATTTGTCGACATCTTTCTTCTTGCCCTTGTAAGTGTAAAACCCCTTACCACTCTTGCGTCCTTTACGTCCATCATTTAACAAGATATCAAACACATCCGGCCCTTTGAATCGGTCACCTAACTCGTTAACCAGAATCGGCATAATTTTCGCGCCAATGTCGACACCAACTTCATCCAACAAGGTAATCGGGCCAACAGGGAAACCAAAATCAAGCAACGCCGTATCAATCTTTTCGATCGGTTCGTTAGCCAGCAGAATATGCGCCGCTTCGTTCATGTATGGCGCAAGAATGCGGTTCACGTAAAAGCCCGCTTTGTCTTTCACTACGATCGGGGTTTTACCTTGCTTTTTAGCAAGTGCAACGACTGTTGAAATGGTTTCATCTGACGTCGTTTCATGCGGAATCACTTCCACCAACGGCATTTTTTCTACCGGGCTGAAGTAATGCAAACCCACTACGTTTTCTGGACGCTCCGCTTTTTCTGCAATTTTGTGGATAGGCAACGAAGAAGTATTGGTCGCAAAGATAGTTTCTGTCTTAGCGTTTGCTTCAATGTCCGCCACCATTTTTTGCTTAAGATCTAAGTCTTCAAAAACGGCTTCAATTACGACATCAATATGATTAAAACTGGTAAAATCGACACCACCAGACAGTTGCAGCATTTTCGCTTGCAGATCGGCCTTGGATAGAATGCGACGTTTGCGCTGTTTCTCAAATAACTTGTAGTTGTAGTTGAGCGCATTTAAAACGCCATCGTTGCTAACGTCTTTGATGCGAACAGGTACTTTTGCTTTTGCAACAGACACATGGCTGATTCCGGCGCCCATCAGACCACCACCAAGCACACCAACTTTATGAACTGGTGCTGGTTTCGCATCCGTGCCATTCTCTTTCTTCATTTCTGTTGTGGCAAAGAAGATCGAACGGAGCGCTTTTGACTCTGAGCTCATTACAAGCTCACCGAAGCGCTTCGCTTCAAGTTCTTGGCCTTTAGCGAAGCCTTTCTCTAAGCCATGTTGAATAACTTCTAGAATTGCAACCGTTGCTGGATAGTTACCACGGGTTTTTTGATTCGTTTTCTTCGCAGCTTGCTCAAATACAAACTTGCGCCCTAGCCCGCTACCAGACATCACCTTTTCTTTCGTCGATAGCTTTTTCGTACCCTTGTTTTTACCTTTGTCGATAAACTGTTTTGCTACGTCGAGCAAAATGGTGTCAGGCACACAGGCGTCCACAACGCCCAGTTTTTTAGCTTTCTTCGCACGAAGTTGTTTACCCGTCAGGATCAAGTCCAACGATGGTAACAGGCCAATCAAACGTGGCAGACGCTGAGTACCACCAGAACCTGGCAATAAACCAAGTTGTACTTCTGGCAGACCTAAACGCGTTTTGTCAGAATCCGTACAAACACGATAATCACATGCAAGAGCCAGTTCTAAACCACCGCCCAAACATGGGCCATGAATAGCCGCAACGACAGGATACGGTAAGTCCGATAGCTGCTGGAACAACTCCTGACCCTGCCTTGCTAAGGCTTCCGCTTCACTTGCTGTGGTGCATGCTTCTAGCATTCTAACATCTGCGCCCGCAACAAAATTGTCCGGTTTTAGGGAGTGGATGATCATCCCTTTAATACCACTGGAGTCTTTTAGCTGAGCAAAAATTTCTTTCATTTCGTCAGCAAAAGCCGCCTGCAGCGTATTCATTTTTTCATTAGGAACATCGATGGCTAACCAAGCAATATTTTGCTCATCAACCTTTAGACTAAATGCTTTTTGCTCGCTCATTACTCAACCTCCAGAATCATTGCCGCACCAAGACCACCAGCAGCACATGCGGTATTCAATGCAATACCACCGCCACGGCGTTTTAGCTCTCGTAGGGTTTGCGTCATCATACGCGCACCAGTCGCAGCAAATGGGTGACCATAAGCAATTGATCCGCCAAGCACGTTGAACTTATCCATGTCAATTTCACCAATCGCTTTTGAGCGACCAAGGTTTTCTTGAGCAAACTTATCGGAAGCAAACATCTTCACATTCGCCAATGCTTGAGCAGCAAAGGCCTCGTGCATGTCGATCAACGTCAGGTCTGACAGTTCCAAGCCTGTATTTTCAAGCACTTTCGCTGTGGCATAAGTCGGCCCCATCAGCATGTCCTTTTCCACGCCGATAGCAGAGAATGCATAACCTCGGATGTAACCAAGGATCTCCATTCCGAGCTCTTTCGCTTTACCTTCTCGCATCAACATCACTGCCGCACCACCATCAGTCAATGGCGTACTGTTCGCTGCCGTAACACTGCCATACTGACGATCAAACGCAGGTCGCAATTTCGCGTATCCCTCAACCGTTGAGTCATGACGGATATTGTTGTCTTCCGAAATCCATTTTTTGTATGGTTCAGGGAAAGCCGTCATCACTTCATCTTGGATTTTTCCTTCTTTCCAAGCCTGAGAAGCCAGCGTATGAGAACGATGTGCAAGCGCATCCTGTTCTGCGCGAGAAATACCATGTGTTTTAGCCATTTGCTCTGCAGTTTGTCCCATGGATAAACCCGTAGAGTACTCTGCTACTGCTGGTGGCACTGGCATCAGGTCTTTAAAGCTCAAGTTTTTGAGGATACTAAGCTTCTGACCCATTGTTTTTGTCTTACTAAGAGCAAGCAGATTAGCGGCCAATTTCTTTGATACGCCAATAGGCAGGACGGAAGAAGAGTCTGCACCGCCAGCAATACCAATATCGATGGTTCCCGCCATGATGCTTTCTGCGACATTAACCGCCGCTTGAAAACTCGTTGCACACGCTCGAGTCACACTGTAAGCATCAGTATGGATGTTCATACCGGTGCCTAACACGATTTCTCGTGCGATGTTTGGCGCTTCAGGCATTTGTACTACTTGTCCAAATACCACTTGTTCGATTAGCTTCGGATCAATATCTGTTCGAGCAAGCATTTCGCTTACTACCATTTTCCCTAAATCGACCGCTGGCACTTGGCTAAATTCCGTGCTTTGACGAGCAAAGGGAGTTCGAAGCCCCGCGACAATAGCGACACGCTCACCATTGCGTGTTTTTACTTCCTGCTTGCCCATTGTTTCTCCTTAAATACAAGAGGTCTGACCTGATGCATTGTAATGAATTTGTTAAATTTATCAAACGTGCGTTTAAATAAACGTGAAGCAAGTAGTTCAATTACTCTACTTCTTTGATTCTTATGCGATTACTAATGGTTAACTATAGAGAGTTAAAACGGTAAGAGGTATACGGAAAGTAAAATCGAAGCAAAAAAAAACCACACATAACTGTGTGGTCGGAATATCTATAAAACAATTAACTTACGCCAATTGAAAAGTAATCAGTTTCCTGATTAGGAGAAAGTAAAGTCAGCCTTCAAAAGGAAGTGTCATCTTGCTCAACATGTTAGTCGCAATGACTAACGAGATGACAAGGTGTACTATAACCCCTTCACTGCTTGATATTTTGAAATAGATCAATTTTATAGTGATTTTACGAGTTTTAAGCTCACCTAGAGCGATTATTGATTCAAAACAATTCAAGAATCCACCATCAGAAGTCCCTTTTAATGCTCCATCGAGTGAACTTATCCAAGCCATTGATTACTAATGATGATATTGTTAACAATATATATCAATTCGTGTTCGATGATATCTGACATTTGCGTATACACTTTTAGGTAACCACATGGCTTATTGTGTCAAAGGGGTTGCATGACAAATCCTGCAACCAAAACCGCTAAGCGATGAAGCAAGTAAAGTCATGCTCAGAACAAATAAGAAACTCACAGAGCGAGGATGGAGGCTCCTGTGGCCATATTAAAAATGTTTGGAAAGAAAAATTCCAACAGTCCGGTCAACTCTGATATGGACAAGCAAAGAAAATACGAAGCGCTCGTCCGAGGGTATCATCGTGACTTGTACCGCTACGCATATTGGTTGTGCAAAGATAAAGCGGTCGCGGAAGATCTAGTTCAGGAAACCTGTCTTAGAGCTTGGAAGTCACTCGATAGCCTCCAAGACGAAAAAGCTGCCAAGTCTTGGCTCATCACAATATTGAGACGAGAAAATGCGCGCCGCTTCGAACGTAAACAATTTGATTTAGTTGATATCGATGATTACGGCAATGATGCTAAAGTCAGCGATGACTCACATCATCAGCAAGAATGGCTGCAGGCACAGATCATGAAGCTCGATGTTGAATATCGTGAGCCTTTATTTCTCCAAGTTGTCGGTGGTTTCAGTGGAGAAGAAATTGGCGACATTCTTGATTTAAATAAAAACACAGTGATGACTCGACTATTTCGCGCTCGTAATCAACTTAAAGAGATGTTGGATTCTCAAGATACTAAGAGAGGACAAAAGAATGGATGATTTAGAATTTCGTCGTCGTATTTTGTCGGATCCAAAACAAAAGGATGAAGAGATTCTGCAAGCTTTAGCTGGTAGCGACGCCAACAATAAGTTTGTTGATGACGTTTTGGATCTCGATGTAAAAATTAAACAAGCCATGAATGTGGATGTACCCGAAGATCTCGCAGATAAGATTTTATTTAGCCAGACGTCGAGTGCACTTGATGAAGAGAAGGTCGTAAGACCAAACTTTGTCCGCAAAGCAATGGCACTTGCCGCTTCTATTGCGTTCACCGCAGGATTATTAGTTGGCCAAGTAAACTGGGGAAATGTTTTGGTGTCTCCAGCACAAGCCAGTTTAGCGGATACCGCGATGAAACACGTTATTCATGAAGAACCGTTTGTTCGTCATCTTGATGAGGATGTACCGAGCTCGCAAATTAATGCGAAAATGTCGCCATTTCATTACCAGTTTAGTGAAAACTTTCCATATCACGTTTACTACCTAAACCACTGCGGTTTTGGCGAATCCAATGCGGTGCATATGGTGTTCCAAGGTCCAAAAGGTAAAGTAACGTTATTTATTACTGGTATTCCAAGCGAACAAAGTACCGACTTTAGTAAGGATGGCATGACCGGAATCGTTCAGCCCGTCGGGAGTTCAAGCCTGATTTTAGTCGGGGAAGAAGGTGAAAATATTGATGCGATCGCTACGACTCTTGCATCAATGATTAAGCCAATGTAACAACTTCGACGATTTCCAGCCTTCAAAAGGTTAAATGCCGCTAAATGATCTTATTTAGCGGCATTTTTGTATAAATAGAACACAAAACATTCACCACCCCTATCGCATTTAGAGCTTAAACTCTAAATTATGCATTTTAAGTGCAATTTCCCGTCTTTTAGACATCATTTCTGCAATTTTTATTCAATTTTATCCAATGGTCGGATTTGTCCAAGCAACTATTGATACTACTATCTGCGCCACTGAGCAAAAGCTCAATTTATCGTCCAAAGAGACGAATCTAATAAGGAAAAACAAATGACTCAGAACACGCGTCTGTTTAAAAAGACTCTCCTAGCAGTAACGGTAGCTTTTGCCTCAGGTCAATCGATGGCAGCGGGTTTCCAAATCAACGCTCAATCAGCAACTGGCATCGGCCGTGCATTTGCTGGTGATGCAGTAATCGCAGATAATGCAGCAGTAATGGCTCGTAACCCAGCAGCAATGGCTCTGTTTGATAAAATGGAACTGTCGCTAGGTTTCGAAAGCATTACTTCAATGATTGAAGTGAAAGATGCGAAATATAACGTTAATACTCCTTTGGGCTCCAGTACTGTAAATGTTGCTGACACTGATGATGTGGGTGATACGTCAATAGCTCCAAACATTCACCTAATCGTTCCAGTAAATGACAAGTTTGCATGGGGCGTAAACGCATACTCTAATTTCGGCACTAAAACTGAATTTTCAGATAACTACACCGCAACCGAGTACGGTGGTCTTACGGATGTAAAAAGCTTCAACTTTGGATTGGCGGGTTCTTACCGTTTAAACGAACAATGGAGCTTTGGTGCTGGTTTAGATTTAATCTACGGCCAAGGCACAATGAAGCGTACAACTAGCTCTTCAGTCCCAGGGGTTGGCGGTCAAAAAATTCTGGACGTAGATAAAGCTGATGGTTGGGCTGTTGGTTTTAACGTTGGTACTGTGTACGAACTAGATGAAAACAACCGTTTTGGTCTAGCGTATCGTTACAGCCCTGAATTTACGGCGAAAGACGACAAAGGTCAGGAAATCACGCTACCTCTACCAGATATGGCCGAATTTTCTGGTTTCCACAAAATCCAAGACACTAAGTTTGCTGTACACTACAGCATCCAATACATCGGTTGGAAAGATTTCGACCAAATTGATTTTGAGAACCTAAATCAGGGTTTACTTAAAGGTGGTTACTCGAAAGACTATCAATGGCAAGATGGCTGGCACTACGCAATTGGTGGTACTTACTACCTAAACAACAACTGGACACTTCGTGCTGGTTACATGTACGACACAAGCGCTCAAGATAAAGTAACGTCTATCTCGGTACCAGACTCAGATCGCCAGTGGTTCTCCACAGGTTTCTCTTACCATATTGATAATAGCTCAAACATCGATTTTGGCTTCACGTACTTGTTAGGTGAAGATGTAAAAGTTAATGAGAATACTCAATTAGCTCCTGGTCTTTCTACCGGTGTAACAGCAACAACTCATGCTGATGCAATTCTATTCGGCTTACAATACAGCCGTAGCTTCTAAACACTTCGCTGTTAGTTAGTAGAAAAATACTTTATATAAAAGGCTGGATTTCCAGCCTTTTTTCATATCTGCGATTTATTGCCCACTCAATTTGAGTGAACACGTGTATCTAAATCTCACAATTAGGACGCACAGCTGTTCGCTGAATACCATTTACAAGCCTTTCACAGTTAGATAATTAAACCACCCAATCAACACTTGAGAGCATAATATTCCAAATGACTACTTATGCTGGATTTTCATTTCTAAAGTAAAAACTCTACCTTTAAACTTTTGTCCCACGTTATAAACAAATCAGCGAACATTCGAATGAAAACCAACAAGACTCTTCTATCAACAGCAGTGGCATTAAGCCTACTTGGCACAACGGGCATGGCTAACGCAGCAGGTTTCCAACTTGCTGAATATTCTGCAACAGGCCTAGGTCGAGCATATGCTGGTGAAGCTGCAATGGCTGACAACGCAAGTGCACAATGGCGTAACCCAGCAATGCTAACTTATTTGGAAGGCACTCAAGTGTCCGTTGGTGCAATCTATGTGAACCCAAATATTGATATTGAAGGTGATGTAAACTTCCACGGTAGCACTTCTTCTGCATCTTCAGATGACTTCGCACATGATGCAATCATTCCAAACTTCTACCTATCACACCAATATAATGAGAAATTCGCGATTGGTTTGGCATTTGGCACCAACTACGGCATGGAAACCGATTTAGGTAAAGGCTTTGGTGCCTCGCACTTCGGTAACGAAGCAAGCGTAACGACAATGGAAGCGAACTTGAACGCAGCTTACAAAGTCAATGAATCAATCAGCGTTGGTGGTGGTATCCGTTACATCATCGGCGAAGGCAGCTTTGGCGCAGCAGCTCCTAAGAATAACGTTGTAGGGTTAAATCCTGAAACTAATCAACCAATCAGTGTTCCTCAAGGTACCGCTCTAAAATACATGGAAGGTGACGATACCGCTTGGGGCTGGCAAGTTGGTACAGCATGGCAGATCAATGAAAACAACCGTATCGGCTTCGCGTACAAATCTGAAGTTGAACTGAAGCTTGAAGGCCATGCTGAAGGTCTTGGTTTTGGCTTCGGCACTTCTGAACGCGACAACGGCTACATGTATCTAAACCTGCCTGCAACGGCTGAGTTGGCAAGCTTCCACCAAGTAACAGACCAACTTGCATTACACGCAAGCGTTAACTGGACGGATTGGAGCTCTTTCGAGAAATTGGAAGCACGTCTAGATACTGCTGGCACGCATATGGTTAAAGTAGAAAACTGGGAAGACAACTATCGCTTTGCTGTTGGTGCTACTTACCAGCTTGATCCTAAGCTAGCGCTACGCACTGGTATTGCATACGATACTTCAGCGGTAAGCGACAAAAACCGTACGATCACTATTCCAGAAACTGACCGCACTTGGCTAAGTATTGGCGCAACGTACGATTGGACGAAAGACTTCAGCCTAGACGCTGGCTTCACCTATATTTTTGCGAAAGACGCACCAATCGTTGAGTCTCGTGGTTACAAGTCAGACGACACTGCAGAACAAGTCGGTGGCCAATTCGTAGGCGAAACTACGGGTAATGTTTGGCTAATCGGTGTTCAAGCAAACTACCGTTTCTAACCAAGCTGCAAAATACAAAAAAGGCTTAGCATCAGCTAAGCCTTTTTTCATTTCTCTATTGTGAAGAACAACGCTTAAAAGTCTTCTAGATATTCATCTAAATACTCTTCTTCTTCGATGTTAACTTCTTCTACCGTTTCAACTTCTGCTTTAAAGTTTTGACGCTGGATATAAACATCGCGAGTTAGAATATATGGATCCGGCGACGAGTCTAGCTGCGCTTCTTGCGGTACTAATAAAGCACGCTTCTCCATTCCTTCAAACGCCCACTTACCCAAACTCGCCCAGAAGTTGAGATAAGAGAGGGGTAAATACGTACTATCTACGGTATCTGTCACTTCACGTAAGGTATACGGACCATAACCTGGAACCATGAAGTAAGGACCATTTCCAACACCATAGTGGCCTACTACATCACTGAACGCTTTCTCGTCGTACTTCGTAATACCCGCGGCACTTGCAATATCGAATAAACCGAAAATACCGAACGTCGAGTTAATCCAAAAACGGTTAAAGTGGTCCACGGCTTTCGTACCATTACCCATGATTAAGTTATTAACCATGCTTGCTGGCTCATCTAAGTTCGATAAGAAGTTAGCAATACCAGAACGAATAGGAACTGGCGTGTATTCTACATACGCAAGTGATACAGGACGAACCAAATACGGATCTAAATATTCGTAGTTGAGTTCCCACATGGTTCGGTTAAAGCCTTCCAACGGGTCATACACATCAGAAGTCGTTTGATTTGTTTCTTGTCCTGTTACTGCTTCATCAGGTGCACTTGAACAGCCAACCAGTCCAACGGCTAACAGCAACAAGAAGGTAGATTTACCCTTGTTATACATTTTATTTTCCATAACGACTATTAATGTACCTAAGTCACCCCGATTAACCATTGTACGTATGTTGAGCAGGATACATAGTAAAGATGACTCAGATATGGGAATAAATAAAGGCCAGCAATCGCTGGCCTTCGGTATTCTACTCGATCGTTTAGAGTCATACCACTAAAGGCAACTGACTCTACCTCGTTGTCATGTTTCAGAGACAGATGTTAACAATTAATACTGCTGATCAATGGTCACTTCTACTGGTGCGCCAAATTCAACGACGTCACTTTCTCCGTGCCAATCTTGATCACGCGTTGCTACGTTACCGTCAGAATCTACACGCACACGGACGATTAGCTTATCGAGTGAAGATAACTTTTGCCCTTGCATCATGGCATTGCCATCATCTAATACGACTGTGCGAGGGAAAGTACCTAGCGGATAACGAGCAGCAGCCACAGGCATTGGAGAGCCATCTGAACGATGTACTGACACAATCAGAACTGCGTTTGGATCCAACTGAGCATTTGGTGCCACATTAATTGTCACAGCTACACTCTTATCCGGTAAAACCGCTTCGCCCATTTGCTTACGAGCACTCTCAATACTGCGTGACAACATCTCGTAGCGACTATCTTCTGGACCAATCATTTGCTGCATGATTCCCCAGTACTTGATGGCTGCCGGGAAGTCTTGACGCTCAAACGCATCGAACGCTAACAAAGAAAACACACGCAGATCGACATAGTCTTGCTGCATCAGCTTGCCGAGTAATGAGCGAGCCGTCGCTTGATCCATTTCCTCTTGAGACAGCATCAGAGCTTGTGCATAACCCAACATCACATCAGGATCTTTTGGCTCTAGGCGGTACGATTTTTCCATCGCATCGATAGCTGTGGTGACATCACGATTTGCTAACGCAATACGACCTAGCAGTAACCAACCTGTCGAGTCTTCCGGCTGGTAATGTAAGCGAGTTCGAAGGGCAAGGGTCAAATCCGCCATTTCATCGTCACTCAGCGGCTCAGAAGAAGCCGACATCAGCTTTTTCGATAACTCAGGTAGATTTGCAGACACTTCTTGCCATTGAACAATATCGTCTGACGCGCCAAATTTATAATACAAACCATAGCTCAGCACCACCGTCAGAATTACCGATGGAACTAAAACCGCGATTGGAGAAACCTTAGTTTCTTTTTGCGCTTTATCACCAGGGATATCGTCAAGCAGTGATTGCTTTAGATCAGAAATCAGTTCGTCTTCACTTTCAACTAGACCTTCGTCAGTTTCTTCTGCAAGCTCAGATAGTCGGTCTTTATAAAATGCCTTGTTAAGCTCATCGCGTAACACATCATCATTGTTCGCTTTTTGTTTAAGCAGCGGCAAAGCCACCAGCGCACAAGCAATAAGCGTGAGAACAACGGTGGAAATCCAAAATAGTGTCATTACTTCTTATCTCCGTTGTTCTCTTCTTCAAGCAATGCTTTTAAACGAGCTTCTTTTTGCTCATCCCATTGCTCGTCACTGCTCGCTTTTGCCTTAACTTTAGATTTACGGCTACGCAGCACAATCAAACCAAAACCACCCAGTACTACAGCGAGTGGCCCTAGCCACAAAATCGCAGTCGCGACCGTAAATGGTGGGTTGTAAGTCACGAAGTTACCGTAACGGGCGATCATGTAATCAACAATCTCATCTTTGGACTTACCTTCTTTGGTCATTTCGTACACCTTATGGCGTAAGTCCTGAGCAAGTTCAGCGTTAGAATCCGAGATCGTGTTGTTCTGACATTTAGGGCAACGGAGCGTATGGCTTAACTCTTTGAACTGCTGTTCTTGTTCCAAATTATCAAACTCGTACACTTCAATGGCCGCATGAGCAGCAAGAGATAATGTCATCGCAGCAAAAACGGCAAGAATTAGCTTTCTCATTGCTTCGCCTCCTCAACCAATTTGTTGTAAAGCGGCTCCAGTGTTTCTGACCAATTACGTGGGTTTACATCCCCTACATGGCGATAGCGAATCACACCATTTGCATCAATAATGAATGTTTCTGGAGCACCATAAACGCCAAGGTCAAGGCCAAGCATACCACTGCCATCAAATAGGCTGATCAAGTACGGGTTGCCGAGATCATTCAGCCAACCTATTGCTTTATTACGATCATCTTTGTAATTCATACCGATGATCTTAACGCCCTTACCCGCCAATTCGTTTAGGTATTTATGCTCTGCATAACACGTTGGGCACCACGTTGCCCAAACGTTCAAGAGCAACGGTTCACCTTTAAAAATTGATTGGTCGTACTGTTTTCCAGGCTCAGCCAGGTCTTCTAAATGAAACTCAGGAACTGGCTTGCCAACCAAAACCGACTCCAATTTAGTTGGATCATCGCCCTCTTGGTTACGCATTAATTGGGTTGCGAAAATGCCCGCTAGAATCATGAAAGCGACAAGCGGAATAAATAAGATTTTCTTATTCATGTTATGCCTCCTGCTCTTTTGACTTCGCATTTTTCTTCGGCGATTTACGGAAGCGGTAGCGTTTATCAGAAATCGCTAGTGCGCCGCCTAATGCCATAATCAAAGAGCCAGCCCAAATCCAACGAACGAACGGTTTATAGTAAATACGAACAGCCCAAGATCGGTTGTCGTCTAAACGTTCACCCATTGCAATGTATAAGTCGCGGCTAATACCACGGTCAATGGCTGCTTCAGTCATCATAGACTTAGCCGTACGGTAGAAGCGCTTCTCTGCGTGAAGCGTATTCACGTATTTGCCATTGTGTGTGATCTCAAAGTCTGCGATGTAGCCATCGTAGTTTGGACCATCTTTATCACGCAAGCCTGAGAAGTAGAAATCATAGCCTTGAATTTGGAAGTGTTCGCCAGGTGCTAAACGTACATCACGCTCGATGCTGTAGTTCTGTACCATCGCAATACCGATAACAGATACCGCCAGACCAACATGACCCAACATCATTGCCCAGTGGCTACGTTGCAGCTTGCGAACACCTTCACTAAAGCTATGACGGTGCGTTGCGCGCTCGTACAGTTCAAAGCCATGCATCGCAATAATCCAAATCGCCATCACCCAACCAATGTAAGCCATGGTTGAGAAGAAATCGGCAAACAGGTACACGCATAGCGCGGCCAAGGCGAAAGCAAGCACACCTGAAACGAGCATTGGCTTCACAAGTTTAGATAAATTGTCTCGCTTCCAACGAATAAGAGGGCCAATACCAAGCAGGAAAGCAAATGGCATCATTAACCACGCAAATAGCATATCAAAGAATGGCGCACCGATAGAGACCGACCCCAAACCAAGCTGCTTGTGTACGAGCGGCAACAGTGTCCCCACTAACACCACAACAAGAGCGGCGATAAGTAATACGTTGTTGGCTAAGAGCGCATTTTCACGTGAGACTAAGTCGAAGTTACCTCGTACACGCACTGCTGCCCCTTTTACGGCAAACAGCAATAAAGAGCCACCGATAACGAAAACGAGGAAGCCTAGAATAAACATACCGCGCGACGGGTCAGACGCGAACGCGTGCACCGATACTAAAATACCGGAACGGACTAAGAAGGTGCCCAACAAACTCAACGAAAATGCAGAGATTGCCAATAGTACCGTCCACGCTTTAAATGTGCCGCGTTTTTCTGTCACGGCAAGAGAGTGCATTAATGCGGTACCCGCTAACCAAGGCATGAATGATGCGTTTTCTACTGGGTCCCAGAACCACCAGCCACCCCAGCCAAGTTCGTAGTAAGCCCACCAAGAACCTAGTGCGATACCAAGTGTTAAAAATACCCATGCAGCGGTTGTCCAAGGACGAGACCAACGAGCCCAAGCCGTGTCAAGGCGTCCAGTCATTAGGGATGCGATCGCAAAAGAGAACGCAACCGAGAAACCAACATAGCCCATGTAAAGCATTGGCGGGTGAACAATTAAACCAGGGTCTTGAAGCAGAGGGTTCAAGTCACGTCCGTCAACCGGGAAGAACGGTAACGTACGTAGGAATGGATTTGACGTTAGGATGATAAACAGTAGGAAACCCACTGAGATCATGCCCATAACAGCAAGTACACGTGCAACCGACTCTTGCGGCATACCACGACTAAACGTCGCTACAGCGACAGTCCAAGCAGCTTGGATTAACACCCATAGCAACAGTGAACCTTCGTGTGCACCCCATACTGCGGTTAAACGGTAGTACCAAGGAAGCTGACTATTCGAGTTGCTCGCTACATACTGTAACGTGAAGTCGTTAGTATAAAATCCCCAACATAAAATGGCGAAAGAGAACAACAGCATCAGGAACATAGACCAAGATAGCGGTCGCGCTGTGTTCATGAGCATGGTGTTATTATTCGATGCTCCCCACAATGGCAATACGCTCAACAGCACTGCCATTGCAAGCGAAAGAATGAGAGCAAAGTGACCGATTTCAGCAATCATTGGCCGCTTCCTTGTTTCTGTTCGGTGCTGTATTGAAGCGGTTCATGCGTTTTCTTCATCGCTTCTGCAATTTCTGGTGGCATGTATTCTTCATCGTGCTTCGCTAGGACCTCAAATGCCTCAACTGTCGTGGCATCTTTCAGTACACCTTGAGCAACAATACCCTGCCCTTCACGGAACAAGTCAGGAAGAATACCGTCATAGGTAATCGTCACTTTCGGACCGACATCGTGCAGGTCAAAACTCACTTTCAAAGAATTAGGATCTCGACGAACTGAGCCCACAACCACCATTCCACCGATACGCAGACGCTGGCCTACTTCTGGCTTGGTGCCATCTGGCTTACCATTAACCAATTCCGTTGGAGTGTAGAAAAGGTCCATATTTTGGTTAAGCGCATAAAGTATCAAACCAATGGTGGCACTAATACCGATAAAGATCGCTAGTACAATACCTAGCCTCTTTTTACGTCTCGGGTTCATAAGGTGTTCTCCATGTTCTTCGCTGCGTCGATACGAGCTTGACGGTCAATTTTTGCTTTCACTTCTTTCAATAATGCATCACCGCGGCGAAGGCTAGTGATCAGAAGAATCAGCATGGATAAGAAAGTAATACCAAACGCACTCCATACGTATGATGCGTAGCCACCCATGGCAAAAAAGTCGCTCAGAGATTCAAAATGCATAATCAGTTACCTCACTGAGTTTGTTCTGTTGCGAGTTTGCGCACCCAAGGGCGGTGACTTTCTTTACTGATGATTTCGTTACGAAAACGGACCATCGTCACGGCACCAAAGAAGAACGCAAAGCCAAAGATGTTCAGCAATAACGGCCAAAGCATGTCGGATGAAATAGAAGGTTGTTCAAATTTCGTGATCGTCGCACCTTGATGAAGCGTGTTCCACCATTCCACGGAAAAGTGAATGATAGGTAGGTTTACTACGCCTACGATCGCTAAAATACCAGCAGCTTTTGCGGCGGTTTTTTGATCGTCAAACGCATGGTAAAGCGCAATCACACCAAGGTAGAGAAATAGAAGAATCAATTCAGATGTAAGACGGGCATCCCATACCCACCAAGTGCCCCACATAGGCTTGCCCCAAACAGCACCTGTAAGTAGAGCAATAAAAGTAAATACTGCACCAATCGGAGCCATCGCAAGTGCCGCCATATCAGATAGGCGAACTTGCCATACTAGGCCAATAAATGCAGCGATCGCCATCGACATATAAACGCCCATAGACCAAATAGCTGATGGGACATGAATGTAGATGATTCGGAAACTGTCACCTTGTTGGTAATCTGAAGGCGCAAATGCAAGCCCCCAAACCGTACCAACCGATAAGCATACGAGGGCCAATACAGAAAACCAAGGCAGAAACTTACCACTCAAACGATAAGCTGCTTCTGGCTTGGCATAAGGATGTAGCCATTTCCACATGTTTTGTTCTCACTCTTACTTCAGGGACACTGTCTAAAGGGTTGAGACCGTAGCAGTGCTTTAATAATAATTCTTTGATCAAGCGCCGCTTCATTGGCACTTTATTGAGTTAGTTAACACTAACTCGCAATGCGGCACTGATGGCAAAAGGCGTTAATGTCATCGCCCCCATTAGCATCGCACCTAAAATCGCTAGTTGACCGTTATACGCCATACCGAGTGCCGCAGCATCAATTGCCGATGTTGCGAAAATCAAAATTGGGATGTAGAGCGGAAGAATAAGCAAACTCAAAAGAACGCCACCCTTTTGCAACCCAACAGTCAACGCCACACCAATGGCGCCAATAAAACTTAGTGTTGGTGTACCGATCATCAAGGTTAATACAACCGATAGCCAAGTATTGAAGTCGAGCGAAAGTAAAACCGCCAATAATGGGCTAATTAAAATCAGAGGTAACCCTGTTAACAACCAATGTGCTATGACCTTTGAAACCACGACAAGTTGCAATGGAATCGGCATTAGCATCATTTGTTCTAGTGCACCGTCTTGAAAATCATCACGAAATAGACGCTCTAATGATAATAAGGCGGACAGCAATGCGGCAACCCAAACGATGCCCGCTGCAATACGTGCTAACAAATTAGGTTCTGGTCCAATACTCAGAGGAAAGAGAGTAATGACAATAATAAAGAACCACAGCGGGTTCAGAATGTCTGCCTGACGGCGAAATGCGATTAAGAGCTCACGACGAATGATGGTGGTCATCGAGGAAATCATATCAGTCACCCAGCTTTATTTTTCTAAGTTTCGGGCTGTCCGCAAACATATCTTGATGCGTCGTCAACACAACAATACCGCCATTATCAGCATGACTTGCGAACAAAGATTCAAGCACCTTGACACCTTGCTTATCAATGGCAGTCAACGGCTCATCTAAGATCCATAAAATTTGCTTACTGAGCCATAACCTTGCCAATGCGACTCGTCGTTGCTGACCTGCGGAAAGTTGTGCTACAGGCACATCTTCTCGACCAGCTAATCCTACTTGAGTTAAAGCGATGAAGATTTCTTCGTCTGAAGAGCGATTATTTTGAATAGATTGATAAAAACGTAAGTTTTCTAATGCGGTAAGCTCTCGTTTCACTCCTGTTTGATGTCCTAAGAAAAGCAGATCTTGATGGAAAACATCACGAGATTTTTCAACCTCTTCGCCTTTCCATTTAATGACACCTTCTTCTCTATCACCTAACCCTGTCACAATCCGTAGCAATGTAGTTTTACCAGTACCATTACGCCCTTCGATCTGGACCAATTCACCAGGCTTAATTTCAAACTGCAGGTTTTCAAACAGAACCCTTTCATCACGGATTGCTGTCAGGTTAGACACTTCTAACATAGAGCTTCAACTAAAAAATGAACGAGCCGCTATATTAGCACAGCTTAGTTATGACAAAACAGGATAAGAGGGCTAGGTTACATGTAAGTTCATGTATTTTTGTTAATTAATCATCACACTTTAATAAAATTAACTATAAGTAGTTATAAGCGCTCATTTTGAATTTGAGAGGCCAGAGCTAAGAGCAAGATCGACTGAAGGTTATCTAGGGGTGTATTTAAGAAGAGCATTAACGGCTAAAAACAAAAAAGAGGCGTAATAACGCCTCTTTTTTATCGCTTGATAACCTTTAGCGTCGACGACGTCCACGCGTTGGATATTCTGCATCATCTGATGGCTGACCACTTAATGGTGGAATCTTCTCTTTCCCTGCCAGTTTCTTCTGCAGTGAAAGCATCAACTCAGCTTCGGCTTTTGGTAGTTCGCACTCTTCAATCAGCTCGTTGATATCAGCGCCAAGCTGTACCATTTTAGAAGCGCGACTATACAAGCGACCATCAGTATCAGCGTGTTCGAGTTCGCGAATTCTCTCGTTTAAGTGCTGAATAATGTCTTGTTGCTCCGTCACTTTTTGTCCAAGACCAACGACAACCGAGCGCACTTCGAGTAACTGCTTACTCAACTTTTGCACTTCTTTATCTGCGTGTCGAGATTGAGATCGTTGTTGGTCTAACTGCTTTTGTAACCCCGAGCGAATCCGCAGTTGCAAAACAACCAATACTAACACGATAAAAGCGACGCCACCCGCAAGGAATGGAGCAGATAAAAGAGTCTCTTCAGCCATCATCATTCAGCCATTAAAGGTGAGCCATCTCGTCCCACTCGTCATCTGTTAGCAGCTTGTTCAAATCCACAAGGATAAGAAGCTTGCCGTCACGGTTGCTCACACCCTGGATGAACTTCGCACTCTCGTCGGTACCAACTGAAGGCGTCGTATCAATTTCAGAAGAACGCAGATAAACGACTTCTGCCACGCTATCTACTAAGATACCGATCACTTGACGCTCAGACTCGATCACAATAATACGAGTGTTGTCGGTGACTTCACCTTCCATCAGGCCAAAACGTGAACGTGTATCGATAACAGTAACTACATTACCGCGTAGGTTGATGATACCAAGTACATAATCTGGTGCACCTGGAACAGGGGCAATTTCAGTATAACGAAGTACTTCACGAACTTGCATTACGTTGATGCCGTACGTTTCTTCTTCTAGCTGGAACGTCACCCACTGAAGAACTTCGTCATTCGATGCATCTTTCTTCACTTCTACTTCAAAAGCTTGAGACATAGTTAATCCTCGTTAATGTCGTTCCCGACTTAAATCTAATTCAGTGATTTGACATCTAAACCGGCGTTTAGCATGTCAATGAGCGCCTGGACATGAATTAAGGCACACATTTTTTCTTTTACCATGCCCGCTAGCCAAGGGCGTTTACCCGCCTGCTCACGCCAGCGAACCTTGTCGATATTAAGCGTTTCAGTCCCCATTAATTGGTTACTGGCCAACCCCCACATGCTCTCACCAAGCATGACGACATATTGGTAGTTATCTTTATAGCTATCATCACGAAGCTTATCTGCCATCACCCATTTCGCGGTATCGACGACATCAAACTGCTGCTCGCGATTTGTTTGTAGCCCCAAATACCAGGCGGGTTTTCCTATCAAATGGTTAAGCTCGCTAATGCGATGAATACCACCTAACTCATCAAGAGGTACAGCAAACGTGACACCATTCACATCAAAGTAAAGAACTTGGAAGTCCTCACTTCGCTTCGTGCTTTCCCAGACCGTTGGTATATCGGAATCTGCTTGTGTTTCGAGTTCAGTATCGACGTTCGCTTCTATATTGATACTTTGTTCGATCACTGCGTGAGGTTCATCCACCTCTGGTTGCGCATCCTCAAAAACTGGCTCATCAATCACCCAGTCCTGTATTTCCTCAACACCCTGAAGCTCAGGCACCTCACTAAAGGTTTGTACCTCAGGCTCAGCCGCTTTTATCTCTGCTGCAATATCAATCGTATTTTGTTCAAGAATACTATCAATATCCAACTCAGCCACTGGGTTGCTTGCTTCAAGCTGACTTAATAGCCTTTGAACATCTTCCAGGTTTGGAGCTTCCAACTCTGGCGGATATGTTTCTTGAAACTGGTACGTTTCTGGCTCCGAGTATTGTAGCTGTAATTCTGGCTCTGGCTCTGGCTCTGGCTCTGGCTCTGGCTCTGGCTCTGGCTCTGGCTCTGGCTCTGGCTCTGGCTCTGGCTCTGCAGATGATACCTCTTGAGCCAACAGGTCAAGGTCTTCCTCAAGAGTCGTTATTTCAGTTTCATCATCCAGTAATGCATTAAAGTAGTCATCAAGTGCTTGTTCACTGGACAGCACATCATTACTGCTCATCGAACGCCAACCTCTCCAGGTAAATCAGTAGCTGTTTATAGGCAAACACACCACGGCTACCAGATGCAAAGTGCGAAGCTGGCAAGTGCTTTAAACTGGCATCGCGGAACTTGGTATCTATAGGCACCGCTGAGGTCCACACTTGATTTGGGTAATCTTTTTTCAGTTGCATCAATGTCTGCAATGACGCTTTCGTGCGCTTATCGTACATGGTTGGGACGATAGTCACTTTGAAACCGCCCGGGCGAGATTTTTGCATAATGGTTAGCGTACGCATCATGCGCTCTAGACCTTTCATCGCCAAAAACTCTGTTTGAACAGGAATCAAAATTCGGTCACTGGCTGCCAACGCGTTCACCATCATCACGCCAAGGATTGGCGGACAGTCAATCAACACATAGTCATAGTCTTGTGAGACAGTTTGCAGCGCCCGTTTTAAGATTAATCCCATACCACTGCGATTACCCATTACGCGATCAAGCGTGGCAAGGGACATATGCGCGGGAATGATATCCATTCCTTCCAGCTCTGTTTCTAAAATCAACGGCTTAACCGTCTCACGAGAAAACGTCTTCAACTGGAATAAATCAAATAGGCTCGAAGTTACTGCATCAGGATCATAACCGAGATAAGTAGTCAGTGAGGCGTGAGGGTCAGTATCAACCATCAATACTCGATGGCCTTTCTGGCTCAATAAGCCCGCCAATGTCACTGTTGAGGTGGTTTTACCCACGCCTCCTTTCTGGTTAGCTACACTCCAAACAATCATGATGAATCCTAAGCTAGGCCAACTTCCACCAACATGCGTTCAGCAATGCGGTCAAGCGGTAAATCTTCTGAAGAAATGCCTGCTTTAGCAACCGCTTGGGGCATGCCATAAACAACACAACTTTCTTCATCTTGTGCCCAAATTGTTGAGCCTGAAGACTTCAACATGCGAGCGCCCTCACGACCGTCTGCACCCATGCCTGTCAACACTAAAGAGAGCACTTTGTCGCCATATACTTTTGCGGCAGAACCAAAAGTCACATCCACACATGGTTTGTAGTTCATGCGGTCGCCGCCATCAATAATGCGAAGACGAGCAGCGCCCGCTCGTCCATCCACCATCATTTGTTTCCCACCTGGTGCAAGGTATGCCACACCGGGCTGTAACACATCGCCATCTTGTGCTTCTTTCACTTGAATCTTACACAAGGTGTTCAAACGGCTGGCAAACGCAGCAGTAAACGTTGCTGGCATGTGTTGAATCAATACAATCGGATGCGGATAGTTCATCGGCAAGCGCGTCAGAATTTTTTGTAGAGCAACGGGGCCACCTGTTGATGTGCCAATTGCCGTCAATTGATACTTCTTACCAGAAGCACGGTACTTTGTCGCAGCAGGTCGAGTTGGTGTTGGAGTCACAGGTGAAGCCGTTCTTGAACCTAATGATCGAGTAGTCGTGCTGGTACTCGCTGTTGGGCGAGCGATAGGTCGACGCATGAAAGCGCGCTTCGAGGCAATCTGAATCACACGCTGTTGAAGTAATGACACCGCTTCTTCACGGTTACGCGCAATGTCCTCAAACTTTTTCGGTAAGAAGTCCAATGCGCCCGCATCTAGCGCATCAAGCGTAGCTTTCGCCCCGTCGTGGGTCAGGGACGAAAACATTAGAATTGGCGTTGGAGCAGCGGCCATTATTTCACGTACAGCTGTAATGCCATCCATCACTGGCATTTCAATATCCATCGTGATGACGTCAGGTTTGAGAGATTTGGCTTTCTCAACCGCCTCTCTACCATTTACCGCAACGTCAATCACTTCTAGGCGCGATTCTGAGTTGATGATTTCGCTCACGCGACGTCGGAAAAAACTCGAATCATCAACGACTAGTACTTTAATCGCCATCTTATTCCTTTTAATAACGTCAGCTTTGCTTAAAGGCGTGAAGCCGCAGCATATCGCTTAAGTAAATCAGGCACATCTAGAATTAATGCAATATGGCCATCGCTAGTAATTGTCGCACCAGCCATACCTGGAGTGCCTTGTAATAGATTATCGAGTGGCTTAATAACCACTTCTTCTTGACCAATAAGCGTATCCACAACAAAACCAACGCGCTGGTTACCAATCTGTACAATCACCACGTGACCGTGACCAGTACGCTCTTGAACGTTTTGCGATTTGGATGCCAACCAGTTTTGTAAGTAAAATAGTGGGATAGATTTCTCACGCACAATGATCGTCAGCTGACCATCTACCACGTTTGTACGACTAAGATCCAAGTGGAAAATTTCACTCACCGAAGCCAGTGGTAGAGCAAAAGGATGACCGCCAACACCAACCATCAGAGTCGGTAAAATCGCTAACGTTAGTGGTACTTTGATCGTAATCTTAGTGCCCTTGCCTAGCTCAGAATCGATATCGATTGAACCGTTTAAGGTATTGATCGCCGTCTTAACCACGTCCATACCCACACCACGACCAGAAATGTCAGAAATTTTATCTTTACTTGAGAAGCCAGGTGCGAAGATAAGGTTGAAGCACTCTTTATCTGTTAAACGTGCCGCCGCATCTTCATCCATCATGCCACGCTTCACCGCGATGCCACGCAGTTTGTTCGGGTCCATACCGCCACCATCATCTACGATGGATAGTTCAATATGGTCCCCTTCTTGCGATGCTGACAAAATCACTTTACCTGTGCGTGATTTGCCTGCCTTCGCGCGTGCGTCTGGCATTTCAATACCGTGATCAACCGAGTTACGCACCAAGTGAATCAACGGATCGGCCAATGCTTCTACAAGGTTTTTATCGAGATCGGTTTCTTCACCGCGCATTTCTAGCACGATGTCTTTATTTAGGTTACGAGCCAAGTCACGGACAACGCGTGGGAAACGGCCAAACACTTTCTTAATTGGCTGCATACGCGTTTTCATTACCGCGCCTTGTAGATCCGCAGTTACCACATCAAGGTTAGCGACCGCTTTGGACATCTCTTCGTTGTCGCTATTCAAACCAAGGCTTAGTAGACGGTTACGCACCAATACGAGCTCACCCACCATGTTCATGATGGTATCAAGCGTCGAGGTATCAACACGAACGGTTGCTTCAGCCTGAGGTTTTTTAACCGCTGGTGCTTTGGCTTCTTCTTTTACCGCGACTGGTTTAGATTCTGGCTTTGGTGCTGGCGCTGCTTGAACAGGTGCTGGCTTAGCAACAGGCTCAGGTTTCGCAGGGCTTTGCTCTACGTTTGCTGAAGCAGGCTTCGTTGCCATGTCCAATTCTTCTAGCGTTGGGCCTTTACCTGAACCATGTAGCTCATCGAGTAACTTTTCGAACTCTTCGTCCGTCATTAAGTCACTGTCTTGATTTGATGAAGATGCCACTGGAGCGGAAGGCTCTGCCGCTTTAGGTGGCTCTACTGGTACGGATGCAGATGCAGCAGCCTCTGCCGTAGAGGGGCTTTTTCCTACACCGTGCAGTTCATCGAGTAAGCGTTCAAACTCATCATCAGTGATATCACCACTTTCAACTGATGGTGCACTCGATTGAGGCGGTTCAGATGGCGTTGTAGGTGTCGCAGACATTGAGTTGCCTGGCGCTGAACCTTTACCATGAAGCTCATCCAATAGCTTTTCGAATTCGTCTTGGGTAATTTCATCAACAGAGCCGACACTTGATGGTGCTGACGGCGCAGCAGGTTCTTCGGTGTTAGGCTCGGGAATAATAGGCTCTGGAGTAGCCACTGGTTCTTCAACTACGGTTGCCGCTACTTCATCTTCTGACTCAGGTTTGCATAGACGATGAAGTTCTTCAAGAAGCTCAGGGTCCGCAGCTTCTAACGGCTCACGATCTTGAACAGCCTGGAACTGGGTATTAACCGTATCCAAGGCTTTTAGCATCGTATCCATTAAGTTTTGCGTTACCGTGCGTTGACCGTTTCGTAAAACGTCGAACACGTTCTCCGCACCATGACAAGTATCGACTAGCTCTGCCAATGAAAGGAAGCCGGCACCGCCTTTTACGGTATGAAACCCGCGGAAAATAGCATTAAGTAAGTCTTTGTCTTCTGGGTTATTTTCCAATTCAACCAACTGCTCAGAAAGCAGCTCGAGAATTTCCCCAGCTTCAATGAGAAAGTCCTGAAGAATATCTTCGTCTAAATCGTAGCTCATACGTTACCTTTAAAATCCAAGACTGGACAACAAGTCATCGACTTCGTCCTGCGATGAAACCGCATCTTCTCTCAGTTCTGGATGAAGAATCGGGCCTTCGGCTTCGCTTGTTTGTGTATTCTTTTTATCTGCCGGTTCTGACAAAACTTGAATGTGTTCTTCAAGTTTATTTCCAGAGAATACGGTTAGGATTTCCACTAAGCGGCCTTCTACTTCATTAACCAACGTAATTACGCGGCGAATGATTTGGCCAGTTAGGTCTTGGAAGTCTTGCGCCATGAGAATTTCGGTCAACTGGCCGCGCAATTCAGTGCTGTCACCTTCGACTTGCACTAATAGCCCGTCGATTCGGTGGCACAGTGCTTTAAATTCGCTTAATTCTATGCGCCCGTGCATGAGTTCATTCCATTGAGGACGAACTTTTAGAAGGCAATCATGCAGGTTGTCAGCGATAGGAAGGCAGCAGTCGACCGCATCCATTGTTTTGTTGGCTGCAAGCTCTGTCTTCTCGATCACATAATTGAGACGATCCCTAGCGTTAGGGATTTCGTCTTTCGCAATTTCGGTCATGCGCTGATCGAGACTGAACTGCTTGAGTGATTCGTGAAGGTCTCGAGTTAACGCTCCAATTTCTTGCAGCATTGGGTTATCGGCACCTTCGTAGATCGAGGCAACAAGCATATTGGCTTGGTCTTGTTCCCCGTTTTCTAGCATTTGAACGAGTGACTTCGCCTGCTCTAGTGAGATCATTCTGAATAGACCCTTTTACGTTTAGTTCTTCTTATCACTTTGAAAACGCTAAACGAGTCATTTAATAGGTATTTAATAATTGGTATGAATGACTCGAATAACAAAGAGAAAGAGAGAGTTATAAACGCTCGAAAATTTTATCTAATTTTTCTTTTAATGTTGCAGCAGTAAATGGCTTAACAATGTAGCCGTTTACACCTGCTTGAGCAGCTTCAATGATCTGCTCACGCTTCGCTTCAGCCGTGATCATTAGAACTGGCAGATGCTTAAGTTCTGCATCCGCGCGGATGTGTTTAAGCAAATCGATGCCTTGCATACCTGGCATGTTCCAGTCAGTTACAACAAAATCGAAGTCACCTTTTTTCAGCATTGGTAATGCGGTTAAACCATCGTCCGCTTCTTGAGTGTTATTGAAACCCAAGTCACGAAGCAGGTTTTTAACAATACGGCGCATTGTTGAGAAATCATCAACAATAAGGATCTTCATGTTTTTATTCAAAATTGCCTCCACTGAATCGTAAAATCAGTGTTTTTAGTCATTTTGTGTCCACGCACTGAGCTTGGTACGTAAACGTTGCATCGCTTGACTCAGTATTTGACTTACGCGAGATTCGCTTACGCCTAACACATCGCCAATTTCTTTCAAATTGAGTTCTTCATCATAATAAAGCGAAAGAACCAAAGCTTCACGCTCTGGAAGCTGTTTTATTGATTCAACCAGTGCTTTTCGAAATGATTCATCAACTACCCCTTTGAATGGGTTGCTGTCATCGGTTTCATCCGCCGGTGAAATCACATCATCAGAAACGCCTAAATCTTCAATACCGACTAATTTTGAGCAGTTGATATCGGTAAGAGCACTATGATATTGATCCAGTGTCATACCGAGATGCGTGGCTACTTCAGAATCAGTAGGATCTCGATTTAATTCGCCTTCCAGCTCCGCAATCGCTTGGTTAATCTCTCGATTATTTTTATGAACAGAACGCGGTACCCAATCGCCTTTACGCATGTCATCTAACATTGCGCCACGAATACGGATACCTGCATAAGTTTCAAAGCTCGCACCTTTAGAACCATCATAATTCTGCTGAGCTTCGATAAGACCGATCATGCCGGCCTGAATTAAATCCTCTACCTGAACACTCGGCGGTAAACGGCCTAGTAGGTGGTGAGCAATGCGCTTAACCAACACTGAATAACGTTCAATGAACGCCTGCTGGCTATTAAATTTGCCATGTTGGTCATAGGTTATCGCTTTATTCACCAAAAGGGTCCTCTGCGAATTCGGTACGATTTAGCAACCTTTCCACAAAAAATTCCAAGTGTCCACTTGGTGTTTTCGGTAGTGGCCACGTCAACGCTTTGTTTGCTAGTGAGCTGATAGCTAAAGCGGCAGGCGAGCGTGGGAACGCATCAACGACAATTTTTTGTCTTTTTACAGCCTGTCGTACTTTATCATCTAATGGAATACATGCTACGAGTTCAAGGCTAACATTCAAGAATCGCTCTGTGACTAGTGTCAACTTTGCAAACAATTCTCGCCCTTCACGGTAGCTTCTGACCATATTTGCTACAACTTTAAAGCGTTGAACTTGGTGTTCTTTACTCAACAGCTTGATTAATGCATAGGCATCTGTGATTGACGTCGGTTCATCACACACAACTACAACCACATCTTGAGCTGCTCGCGAAAAACTGATTACCATGTCAGAGATACCAGCAGCGGTATCAATCAGCAGGACATCCATTTCGTCTTCAAGACTACCAAATGCTCGGATGAGTCCGGCATGCTGAGCGTGAGAAAGCTCTGTCATGCTCTGTGTGCCAGAAGTTGCAGGAATTATCTTTATACCATAAGGCCCTTCGACAATCGCATCTTTTAGCTCACATTCACCCGCTAAGACATGTCCTAGATTACGTTTTGCACGAATTCCGAGCATCACGTCCACATTGGCCAGACCTAAATCAGCGTCGAGAACCATCACCTTCTTGCCTTGGCGAGCCATACAAATCGCCAGACCCAGTGTTACGTTTGATTTCCCCACACCACCTTTGCCGCCAGTAACAGCAATCACTTTGGTCAACGATGGTTGTGTTAAGCGACGGAGGCCGCTTGCTTGATCGTGTATCATATTCTCAGTCATAGTAGTCCGCCGCCTTAGAGTCCTTCACTGTCACTGTTCCAAAAGTGAGGTTCGTTCTCTGTCGACTTCTCTAACAGTTCATTTGCTTTCGCAAGCATATATTTTGGTTGCGCTATCACAATGTCTTCTGGTACGCGCTGACCATTAGCGATGTAAGCTACTGGCATTGCGTTTTGAATCACTACACTGATGAATTCGCCTAGGCTTAATGACTCATCAAGCTTCGTCATAATACAACCCGAAAGTGGTATACGTCGGAAGTGATCCAGCGTTTCTTGTAGAACACGACGTTGTGCGGTAGCCGGCAAAACAAGGTAGCTGTGAATCACTTCTCCGCTCTCTTGCATTAGAGTGTCGAGCTGCTCGGAAAGCCTCACATCTCGTTGCCCCATCCCTGCCGTATCGACCAAAATCAGTCTTCTGTTTCTTAGCTGATATATAACATCGGCTAACTCGTTAGAATCTTTAGCAACTCTTACGGGACAACCCATGATTCTTCCGTAAATTGAGAGTTGCTCATGTGCACCTATGCGATATGTATCTGTTGTCACAAGGGCCACATTGTCGGCACCGTATTCCATGGCTGCGCGTGCTGCGAGTTTCGCTACGGTTGTTGTTTTCCCAACCCCCGTCGGACCCAACAATGCGACTACGCCACCACGTTTTAAAATGTCCTGTTTAGGAATATTGATTTGATCCGCCACCAGCGACAATAACGCTTTCCACGCTCGCGCTGGCTTTGTATCTTCCGGGATATAACAGGCCATCTGGTCTGCTAATTCCGGAGAAACGCCCATTCGCTCTAAGCGCTTAATCAGCATAGCTCTTAGCGGCTCACGGCGTTCTACTTCTTGCCACATCAGGCCAGAAACTTGGTGCTCCAACAGACGACGAATTGACGTCATCTCTTCGCGCATGCTTTCTAGCTCATCGGCCGATTCGTCACGCTCATCACTTGGGCGACGTCGGTCATAGCGCGTCGGGTCCAGCTTGGGCGTCGGACGTTCAAATCGATTGTCCTGTGCGATTAGCTTCGCCAAAGGTGAATCTGGTTGATATGGCGCTGGCTTTTCTTGGTTGTAGCCGTCGCGATGCTTATTTTGGCGTTGCAGCAAAGCAGAGAGCGAATCTTCATTTTCCGCTACGTGGTCGTCAGCATCTGCTGCACCACCGCTATATTGCTTAAGCATATTAGCGAATCGCTGTGTCATTGAGCCTGTTTTTTCATTGTTACTGTTATTACTGTTCAGGCTAATTTTATCTTCATCTAAATGACGATCTTGGTAACGATCAGCAGAAGACGATGACATTTGACGATGTTCGTTATAGCGATTCGATTGAGAAGCACCGCGATTTTGCTGTGACGCTGCGCTTGCTTGAGACGGATTAGATTCACTATCTATCGCCGCAACAATCGCTACTCCACCAGCCACTTTCTTGTTTGACATGATCACCGCTTCCGCGCCTAACTCCTCTTTCACTTGGAGCAGCGCCGTTCTCATGTCTTTGGCAAAAAATCGCTTTATTTTCAAACTATGAATCCATTAATGATGCGTGAGATCAGTTACCCACGGCTTGCACAATTCTGATCTGTTTTTCATCCGGTATTTCTTGGTAAGACAGTACCCGGAGATTAGGTATTGTGTTCTTCACAAATTTTGCCAATGTCGAGCGTAATACACCGGAAGTAAGCAGAACGGCAGGTTCGCCTTTCAGTTCTTGTTCCTGTGTCGCTTGGCTTAGTGAAGACTGCAATCGCTCAGCGAGTCCCGGTTCAATCCCCGCGGATTCGCCTCCTGATGCTTGCATAGTTTGATGCAATATTTGTTCCAGTTCGGGGATCAAAGTAATCACTGGTAACTCAGGCTCTATACCATTGATTTCTTGAACAATTAGACGTTTAAGACTAATTCGAACTGCTGCCGTCAATATGTCAGCTTCTTGACTCTTACTTGAGTACTCAGCCAAAGTTTGAACAATCGTGCGAATATCGCGGATTGGAATGGCCTCGTTTAACAAGTTTTGTAGGACTTTCACCACCACACCTAATGGTAATTGGTCAGGAACAAAGTTCTCGACCAACTTAGGCGCGCTGCGTCCTAACATTTCTAATAAATTCTCTACTTCTTCATGACCAATTAGCTGTGACGCGTTGTTGGTCAATAGCTGGCTCAGGTGCGTCGCTAATACCGTTGATGAATCAACAACCGTATAACCTAAGGCCTGAGCGTGCTCACGCTGATCTTCTCGGATCCATACGGCTTCCAGTCCAAAAGCAGGGTCAATGGTTGGCTCACCATCAATCATGCCATACACCTGACCTGGGTTAATCGCTAGCTCTTGATCCGGACGAATCTCTGCTTCGCCCACCGCAACCCCCATCAATGTAATTCGGTAACTGTTTGGGGTCAGCTCAAGATTGTCGCGAATATGAACCGCTGGAATTAGGAACCCAAAATCTTGCGATAACTTTTTACGCACGCCTTTTACGCGCTCTAACAGTTCCCCACCTTGGTCTCTGTCCACCAAAGGGATTAAGCGATAACCGACTTCCAAGCCAATAATATCGACTGGCTGGACGTCATCCCAAGACAGTTCGCGCTGTGATGAAGGTTCTGTACCTTCATCTGCCGTTGCTGGTAAAGCGGGCTCTTTCGCTTTCTGCTTCTGCCGTTTGTCGATGAAATATGCCGCTGCACCGGCCGCGACTGCCAGGCTCAAAAACGCAAAGTGCGGCATGCCCGGTACGATGCCCATCACACCAAGAATAGCTGCAGTAATCATCAGCGCTTTTGGGTTGTCGAACATCTGGAAGACCAGTTGTTCACCCATGTCTTCATCGGTGTTTTGGCGCGTCACCATCATTGCCGCTGCAATCGACAGTAATAACGATGGGATTTGTGCGACCAAACCATCACCGATTGTCAGTAAGGTATAGATTTCAATCGCTTCACCGAAACCCAATCCATACTGCGCCATACCGATCGACAGACCGCCGACGATGTTGATAAACAGAATCAAAATACCGGCAATCGCGTCCCCTTTTACGAACTTCGAGGCACCATCCATCGAGCCATAGAAATCCGCTTCTTTGGTCACTTCAAAACGACGAACTCTTGCCTGCTCTTGGTCTATCAATCCGGCATTCAAGTCCGCATCAATCGCCATTTGCTTACCCGGCAACGCATCAAGCGTAAAGCGAGCACTTACCTCAGAGATACGACCCGCACCTTTGGTCACCACCATAAAGTTGATGATCATTAAGATGAGGAAAACCACTAGGCCGACCGCGTAGTTACCACCAATAACGACGTTACCGAACGCCTCAATTACGTTACCTGCCGCATTACCGCCTTCATGACCATGCAGTAAGACGACACGAGTCGAGGCAACGTTCAAAGCCAAGCGGAGCAACGTGGCGATCAGCAATACCGTTGGAAAAGCAGCGAAGTCCAAAGGGCGACGTGTGTAAACGGTCACTAACAACACCACCATCGACAGCGCGATGTTAAAGGTGAAGAACATATCCAGCAAAAATGCTGGAATCGGCAGTACCACCATCGCTAGGGTGGCCAAAACCATCACCGGAGCACCAATAGCTGGCATTTCACGTTGAGGGATTCGTGGCAATTTATCTGCAAACGGCAGGCTTAACTTCATACTGCGAGAGATCTCAATCGATTGAAGCGTCACGTAAGCTCTTACTATTAATACGCGACCGCTTTAGCCTAAAAGTTTAGGTAGGGTTGATAATTAAAGCGTTTTAAGCAATCTATGTACCATAATTAGCGCCAAAATAATGACTAAACACTCAAATAGAGCTTAGCTTTTGATCAAACGAGCTTTTTTAAGGCTTTACCGCTTTTCGTATCAATGGCGGTGTTCGGGTGGGATTGGCAAATCATAATCTTGAATTTTCGGGCGCTGTCCACCTCGTTTTCGGTATTGCTTCAATTGGAATACAAATGCCAAAACCTGAGCGACGGCAGTAAATAACCCATCGGGGATCTCTTGCTCGAGTTCTGTCGTGTGGTACAACGCACGAGCCAAAGGTGGTGCGGGCACAATCGTAATGTCATGTTCGCGGGCGACTTCTCGAATCTTCATCGCCATGTGGTCAGTACCTTTAGCGATCACGACTGGCGCACGGTCTGTCTTCTGTTTATAACGAAGCGCTACCGAGAAGTGCTCTGGGTTAGTAACAATAACATCAGCTTGAGGAACATCCGCCATCATTCGACGTTGAGCAGCTTCCCTTTGCAACATACGAATACGGCCTTTCACTTCCGGCTTACCTTCAGTCTCTTTGTATTCGTCTTTGACTTCTTGCTTGGTCATTTTTAACTGATCGGCGTGCTGCCAAATTTGAAATGGAATATCGATGGCAACCACAATCAATAGCGAGCAACTGATCAGCAAAATAAAGTTCAGCAAAATATCTAAAGCATGGAAGATGTTTTGCGGATACACATCCATACTCAATTGAATCAGATCGGCCTGCGATGCTTGGATCAAATAGATGGCGACACCAGTGACCAGAACCACTTTAAGGATTGATTTGATCAACTCTACCCAGCTTTGCATTCCAACCATTCGCTTTAAACCGCTAAGCGGATTCATTTTCGACAGCTTGGGCATGGCCGCTTGGGCAGAAAAACTGATTCCTCCCACACCTGCTGCTCCAATCATGGCGGCGGTAAACAATGTCGCTAACACCAAAAATAGTGGGAACAACAAATCACTCATCGCGCCCAAAGCGATATCAAACAGTTTTGCAGTATCGAAAATCTCTTCTCGTTGAAGATCAAATAAACGGCTCATGATGGAAAACAATGAACGTGCTAACGCCTCGCCAAACCACATCAATGAAATGGCGCCAACGATCAGCACAGATGCTGATGCCAGCTCTTTAGATCGAGCGACCTGCCCCTTTTCTCTGGCTTGTTGTAACCGTCGGGGCGTGGCTTCTTCGGTGCGTTCCTGACCGTCTGATTCTGCCAAATCTTAGCACTCCAAGCGAATAAGCCGACAAATCTGCGCCTCACCCACTGTCCAGAACATTTCATAATGACTGTATAGACCAGCCAGTATGTACCAACAAAGTAATAGACCCACCATCAAAGCAAAAGCAAAACCAAGCGAGAAGATATTCAGCTGTGGTGCGGCACGGGTCATTACACCAAACGACAAGTTAATGGTCAGTAGTGCAATAATGCCGGATAGAGACATACTCAGTGCCGTTTGTAACATAATACCAAGCCAGCCTGCCATTTCACGGAAATCAACCGCGTTGAGCGAGCCGGAGCCAATCGGCAAAGTTTTGAAACTGAACACCACCAATTGCAGCATTTTTAAGTGTCCATCGGTGGCAAGGAAAAACATTGTCGTTAAGAACATGAATAACTGGCCAAGCAATGGCGTGTTCTGACCATTTGCGGGATCAACCATAGAAGCAAAGCCCAAACTTGATTGCATACCCAATATTTGACCAAGTAGGACAAAGGTTTGAATCATAAATTGAGTAACCATACCCATCGCTATGCCGATGATCATTTGCTCGGCAATGGTCATGAAGCCACGAAACGAGAGTAGCTCAATGTCTTGAGGTACGGCGGGGATGGCAGGCATGACAGCGAAAGTGATGGCTAAACCGAGGTAAAGGCGGATTCTTGGCGAAACAAATCGGGCCCCGGTTACTGTCATCACCATTAACATGGATGAGATACGAACATAGGGCCAGAAGTAGTTTGCGATCCAATCTAAGACAACGCTAGTGGGGTACTCCATAGGCGCCTCTAATAAAGCACCTGAGGTAAGCGTTCAATCAAGCCATAAAAATATTCCATCAACATTTGCGTCATCCAATGCCCAAACAGCATCAGGGCCAAAAGCGTGACAATCAAACGCGGTAAGAAGCTCAATGTTTGTTCGTTGATGGATGTCGCAGCTTGAAAAATCGCGACTACAAGGCCGATAAGCAAGCTTGGGATGATAATAGCGCAGACCATGATAAGCACCATCCAAAGTGCTTCACGGAAAAGCTCGACAAACATTTCTGGTGTCATGTCTTATCCTCTATCTGCGCTTATCTAAAGGGCAAAGCTGCCCGCAAGTGTCGAGAGTATCAAGTTCCAACCATCGACCAATACGAACAACATCAACTTGAACGGCAACGAAACAATCATTGGTGACAACATCATCATACCCATTGCCATCAGTACCGAAGCGACTACAAGGTCAATGATCAAAAACGGCAAGAAGAGCATAAAGCCAATTTGGAATGCAGTTTTTAGCTCTGAGGTGATAAAAGCCGGAATCAATACCGCCATCGACACATCTTCTGGATCCTCGACTTGCTCTCCTGACATGGTTACAAACGTCTCCAAATCTTTGATTCGGGTCTGCTTAAGCATGAATGCTTTCATTGGCGCTTGTGCAGCATCAAACGCTTCTCGCGCCGTGACTTGCTCGTTCAAATAAGGCTGAACAGCTTTGTCGTTGATTTCGTTCAGGACAGGAGACATAACAAAAAAGGTCAAAAACAGCGCAATACCAATAATGACCTGATTAGAAGGCGTTTGTTGCAAACCCATTGCCTGACGCAATATCGACATCACCACCACAATTCGAGTGAACGAGGTCATCAGAATCACCATGGCAGGCAAGAAGCCAAGCATGGTCATTAACGCTAAAATTTGTAGTGTAACCGAGTAGTCTTCACTGCCATCAGGGTTCGTGGTCATGGTGAATGCTGGAATACCACCGCCACTAGAAACGGACATAGCACGGCTAGCACCAGTATCACTTTGCATAGCCTGAACTGTAACACTACTTCCATCGGCTAAGTTATCTGGCAGCGCTGACTCCTCTGCTTCAGCAAAGGTAAATGAAGAAAACAGCACGCCGACAAAAAGTAACAACGTACTCAGGAGCAAACGAATTGGATTACCCTTTGTCATGTTTTTTGATCAGCTGGCTAAATTGAGTCGCAAAAGCATTGGTCGCCAACTCTTCCTCTTTCAGTGGCTTATCTAACTTGGCTAAAGTTTGGATCGATTGGCTAGTAATCCCAACCAAAAACTGTTCTTCACCCACTTGAACTACTGCGATTCTTTCTTTTGTACCCACTGGCAACTGACTCACTATACGCAAGCCCTTTTGTTGTCCCATCGCTGGAACTTGCATACGTTTCAGCAACCAAGCCAGCAAAAGAATCACGCCGATTACAAGCACAAGCGAGCCAAGTGTCGTCGCAAGATCCAGATTATTTGGTGCGGCAGCAAATGCATAAGGAGCACTTAGCATTAAGCTCAGTGCTCCAGTGATTTGCTTCAATCGCATTTTGATTGAACGACTCATCTTAACGCAGCTTCTTAATTCGTTCAGTTTGGCTGATCACATCCGTCAAACGGATACCAAACTTATCGTTGACGACCACGACTTCGCCGTGAGCAATCAAAGTACCGTTAACCAATACGTCGAGCGACTCACCGGCTAGACGATCCAACTCAACAACCGAACCTTGGTTAAGCTGCAACAGGTTCCGAATGCTAATTTGAGAACGACCGACTTCCATCGAAATCGTCACCGGGATATCCATAATAGTGTCGAGTTTACGACGCTCATCTTCGCTAATTGGGCTTGAAGTGTCTTTTAGCTCTTCCAGTGGCGCAGCCAATACTTCATCTACGTCTACAGAAGGGGCAGACGGGTCTTCGCCAAGAGCGGCTGCCCATTCGTCTGCTAGCTTTTGATCGTCACTTGGTTCCATTTTTCTATCCTGTGTTACGCCTTACTCATGCCATAGCATGTCAGTTTTATAAGGTATCTTAATGGTCTATATCGTCTTCACTCTCAAGCTCGGACATGATGTCTTTACCTAAGAAAGCTAAATCTGTTTTGACGACATGTGGGCGCTCAATTTCCTCAGAAATTTGCACCGCTAATTTATCTTCCGAACGACCCATTTTTACGCGATAGGTCGGTAGGTCTTCTACAAACATCGTCGCATGTTCTGGCATTTCAATCGGGATGATATCGCCCGGTTGCAGCTCCATGAGATCACGCAAAGAAATGTCTTTTTCGAGCAAGTTCACGCGGAAGTTAACCGGACAATCCATGATCTCTTCACGTAGTGCTGAGCTCCAGCGAACGTCCGTTTCCATCTTGTCGGACTGAACACCTGCATCCAATAGTTCACGGATAGGCTCAACCATGGAGTAAGGCATAACGACATGAAAATCGCCGCCACCGCCGTCAACTTCTATATGGAAGGAACTCACGACAATCACTTCTGTCGGGCTGACAATGTTTGCCATACTCGGGTTTACTTCAGAGTCGAGATATTCGAACTCTACCCCCATCACTGGCGACCACGCTTCTTTATAATCTTCAAATACAATTTTCAGTAACAACTGAATGATGCGGCGTTCCGTTGGGGTAAATTCACGGCCTTCTATTTTGGCGTGAAATCGACCATCACCGCCAAAGAAGTTTTCTACCAGAATAAAGACTAAACGAGCCTCCATGGTGATCAACGCAGTGCCTTTTAACGGACGAAAACGCACCATGTTCAAACTGGTTGGCACGTACAATGTGTTCTGGTATTCACCAAACTTCATCATCTGCACGCCATTGATCGACACCTCTGCCGTTTTACGCAGCATATTAAACAGACTAATACGCATGTGCCGTGCGAAGCGCTCGTTGATAAGTTCGAGCGTCGGCATTCGACCACGTACGATTCTGTCTTGCGACGAGAAATCAAAATTGACGGCACCCTCAGTGTCGTTTTCTATCGGTTCATCGACGTCATCAACATCGTCAACCCCATGCAATAGCGCATCAATTTCGTCTTGGCTTAATAGATCGGTCACGTTTTACCTATTGAATAACAAAATCTGTAAACAGTACTTTTTCAATCACTGGCTTACCGACCGCAGCATTCAGCGCTGCTTTGATATCTTCGGAAGCACGATCGCGCAATTCCACTCGTCCTGTAGGAGAGCGCAATTGATCAACCGTCGCGGAAGCAAACGTTGATAGCATAGAGCTTTCAATCAGTGGCGAATGATACCGCGCCAACTCTTCATTTTCTGCACCACGAACCATTAACTGCGCTTTAATTTGAACCAACCTATCGCGGCTATCCCCAGTAACGTTAAATACAAATGCCTGAGGAAGATTCACATACGCGATGGGCGCAGCATCCGATGCCTTCACTTGAGCCTGTTGAGACGATTCAGCCTGAGCAGGTTCATCAGAGCCCATTAGAAAAAATGCCGCTGCCCCGCCACCAAGTAGTAATACTACAACAGCGATGATGATGATAAGTAACTTGCTTTTTCCTTTCGGCGCATCGGCCCCTTGTAACTGTTCTTCTGCCATTCTTGTCTCTTATTGTTCTTTTGAGTTACCAAGACGTTTTAGTGAGTTGCTTGGTAACCGTATGCCATTACCGTTAAACGGCCTTTTATGCGTAAAAACTAATTCCATCACGCTTTGAAGCGACATTCAAATCCAGATTGACATCAGATTCAAAACCTTCTTCGGACTGCCCAGAAAAACCGCCACTTTGCGCGCTTTGACCATGTTGTTCAGCAGTATACCTACCTTGCTGTTGCCCGCTGTTTTGTTGCTGGACGGAAGAATCAGCCAGCTGCATACCTTGTTGTGCTAGCATTTCTCTCAAACGAGGGAGCGTCTGTTCAATAATGTCACGAGCTTGCGGGTTGTTCACTGTAAAATGTACATTGGCAACGTCATTATTCATGGTCATACGAATTTGCATACGACCTAACTCTGGTGGATCAAGACGAATATCGAGATTTTTCAGATTCTTCGACATCATCATTTGCACTTTTTCCGCAACTTGCTCGTTGGCTAGCTCTTTAGTTAGTTGCAACGGAAGCTGAGCTTGTTGTGCAGCATCAATACGCGCTTGTTGCTGCACATTAATTCCTTGCTGACCTGCCATAGCCTGAAGCTGTCCAGCGAAGCCGTGTTGGTGGTCCGGCTTATCTTGTTTATCCGCAGTCGCCTTTAGCGCACCAGTCGCCAATGCTGCGTTCATCACTTTCTGGCTAATCTCTCCGTCTTTCACACCTTGAAGCGACGTCGGCACTTGCGCGGCTATCAACGTATCGGGCGTTGAAGATAATGCGACTTTATCTCCACTATGAGCAGCTTGTGGCTGGGGTACTTGAGCCGCTGTATGCTGGATTTGCTGAGACACTGCCATAGGTCCAGCCTGGCGAGTTAAGTTATGTTGTACTTGTTGCTCTGCTAGAATCTGTTTAATGTCATTAGGGAGCGCAACAAATTGGGCAAGGTCTTGCTCAGGAATATCCGCCGTGATCGTTCCTTGTTTCAAACCTTCAATGATCTGAGCTTCTTGCTGAGTCAGTGCTTTTCCTTGCGCCAACTTGGTATCTATAATTTCAAGTTCATCCAAGGAGACTCGTGGAAGCGCGTCGATGTTGGAACCATCAACGTCTGTTAACAACGGCGACAGCTCATTAGCAACTTCACCACTGACCGCGCTCTTAGCCGTCGGATGGCTGGCTTGTTTCGCTAGCTCTTGCCAAGCAGCAAACTCAGGCGAAAGTTTGTCGACATCGATAGGTTGACCATTCTTATCTAAAATTGGCTCTAAGTCTTGCCCTGGGATCATCTGTGCTTGTTCAAGCGAATGAACTAATGGCGTTTCATTCAAAGCCAACTCATCAAGGTTTGTCGAAACGGTTGCTTGCTCGTGGAACGAACGTACTAAATTCGCGCTCTGAGGCAAAACTTTGCCACTATCGATGGATGCATTACTCGCATTCAGGGTTTGATTCGCTTGTTCAATTCGACCAAGAAGCTGTTGTCCTTCGCCCATCGTGCTTTTTACGTCCATTGTATTTGATGGGTTACTCGTATCAATTGATGTTGATTTCACTTTTTCGATAGCTTCAACATCAGGCTTCAAAGGTGTGCTGTTGCTCGCCTTTTGTAAACTTGCCTTGTCACTTAGGGTTGCATTCGGTTTGTTTGCTGATGTTTCATCAAAATCATGGGGCCCGTCACTGACGGATTCTTGGCTTTCTTGCGCCAACAATTCGTCCGAGACGTTAGCAGAAGAAGTACTGCCTACATCCGCTCTTTCTTTTTCTTCAACCACTGTCGATTCTGTTGCTACTTTTTCGGGCTTTTGTTTACCAGCAAACGCATCGGTTAACGTTTCTAAAAATCCCTTGCTTTCAGAGCTCTCTGCAGACGCTTTAGCGGACACATCAGAAACTGGCGTCTTGGTAGTCGCAGATACATGGGACAAATTCACACTCATTTAGAAACTCTCGTTCTCGTGGCTCTGAGCGTATCGCTGACAGGCAGCAATACTGGCGGCAAACAAAGGTCAAAAAGACCCGATACTGACAGCTAAAATGCAAAAATCACACCACAATATTGAGCCAATTCTCGGCAAGCTAATAGATGGCATGTTTATGGAACAAACATCAACAGTACTATCCGATAACCTGGTTCCTAACATGATGTACAGCTACTTGATTGACTTTGAAAAACGATAAGCGTAAACAGACACTTGGCTTAACAATTAAGGAATCACTTTGAAGATCACAGAATTACGCCAATATAGAATCAGAGCAGGCAAAACAGAACAGTGGCTAAGTTGGATGAAGGAAGAACTGTTGCCCTATCAACGTTCACAAGGCATGCGTGTACTGAATACTTACGTCCACACTGGTGATGATGGACATGACTATTTTGTTTGGCTTAGAGAGTTCGACAATGAACAAGCACGCCAGGCTCTCTACGAAAAAACATACAACGAGTGGTGGGTTCGCGAGATTCGACCGAAGGTATTTGAGCTAATTGAACAAGACTCAATCAAAGTTACCTTACTTGAATCGGTAGAGATGTAGTCAACTGCAACACCGTAATGCAATATCGAACCGATAACCTTTAGAAACGATGTGGTTTTCGACTGTAAAGTAAGGTGGAAAACTCGTCCATTTGCTTTTGTTCGCGCTTAGCTTCAGCAAGTTGTTTCTCTTTTTCGCGTTTGTCTATCATCCACTCATAGGATTTGCGTTCTTTACGCACGGTTAACCAATATTCTTTACAGTTTTCAACCTGCTCTTTGAAATGACTTTCTGCTTGCTTTTGCTTAGATAAAGTTTCATCTAGCTGGGTAAGGAATCGATTTAAGTGTCCATATTGACTTGCCGTTAGGCCCGCCTGACCACGGTCGACGAGTTGCTGGCAATAATCAAGCCGATACTTTTCAATTTGTTCAACCTGACGGTAATAATCTTCGAGTTCAGAACGCGCTTTGTTCAGTGCAAGCACAGCTTGGTCTTCACGATCCTTAGTTTGCTCAAGTAGAAACTCCATCGCGTTATTCATGCGTTATCACCCACCCAAAATGTTTCTAAGCATATTGACGCACATATCGTATGGCACCGATTCTTTCATACTCTGCTGCAAGTATTCGTCTAACTTCGGTTTCAAAGTAAATGCGCCATCAATAGCAGGATCGGTACCCGGTTTGTACGCTCCAATCGAGACCAAATCTTGATTCTTGCGACAAATAGACAAGACCTGTCGCACCGCTTTTGACATCAGAACGTGCTCTTCGGTCGTGATTTGCGGCATAACACGGCTCACCGACTTCTCGACATCAATCGCCGGATAATGGCCTGCATCCGCCATTTCACGAGAAAGTACAATATGGCCATCAAGAATAGCTCGCGATGCGTCCGCTATCGGATCTTGCAAATCATCCCCTTCGGTCAACACGGTAAAGAACGCCGTAATCGAGCCTTGCTCGGCACTTCCATTACCCGCTCGCTCAACCAGCGCTGGCAGCTTGGCAAATACAGAAGGCGGGTAACCTTTCGTCGCTGGCGGCTCACCAACAGAAAGTGCGATTTCACGCTGTGCTTGTGCAAAACGAGTCAACGAGTCCATCAATAGCAGAACATCTAACCCTTGGTCTCGGAAGTATTCAGCAATCGTTAATGCCGTTTGGCACCCCTTTAAGCGCATTAGAGGTGAAGCATCGGCAGGCGCCGCGACCACCACTGAGCGGCGACGACCGTCCTCACCCAAGATCTCTTCGATGAACTCTTTAACTTCACGTCCACGCTCACCTATCAGGCCGACGACCACAACCTGTGCGGTGGTGCCTCGCGTCATCATGCCAAGCGTGACCGATTTACCCACACCAGAACCTGCAAACAGACCGATACGCTGACCTTTACCAACCGTCAACAAACCATTGATGGCTTTTAGGCCAACATCGAGCGGTTCAGAAATTGGTTTTCGAGCCAACGGGTTGATCGGCTCGGCATTAAAAGAGGCACGGTGATCGGTATACAAAGGGCCAAGTCCATCAAGTGGATTCCCAACCCCGTCTATCACGCGCCCAAGTAACTCCATGCCGACAGGCAAACCAGCGTCACTGGTTAAAGGGGTGACCCTCGCGCCAGGTAAAATGCCCGTAATTTGTTCGCTTGGCATTAAAAATAGGTTGTCACCTGAAAAGCCGACAACCTCGGCTTCCATCTGACCTGACATGGTTTCCACTAAGCATAAACTGCCAATTGGTGCGCGACAGCCGGTCGCTTCCAACGTTAACCCAACCACACGCACCAGTTTGCCAGAGGCGACAGGGCGCGTCGTAAGGCCTTCAACTTTGTAGCTTTTTAAGCGGTCAGCGAGTGCTTGCATGGATTACTCACCCTCTTGATGACGGTTTGCGCCACAAAAGCTGTGCAATACGCTTTTGACGCGTTCTTCCATGCGATAATTAATGCTTGATTCACCGGCTTCAATCTGGACGTCACCTCGATTGAGCGATGGTTCAGCAACTAACGTCCAGTTGCGACAATCAAGGTCTTCTTCACCATAAGCTGAACGAATAATCGCGACATCTTCTGGATTCAGGTGCAAGGTAATAGGGTGGCCTGATATTGGTAGCGCCTCGACCGACTGCTTCACTGTATCTAAAATAATTTGAGGGTTGGTTTGTACTTCAACGTGCACCACTTCTTTGACTAAGCAGAGCACCATATCCACCAGCTGCTTTTCAACCTGAGCATTCATCAACTCCAAAGGTTGAGCAAACTGATTGGCCAAGTTCATAAAAGTTTCAACTTGCTGCTGAATGTATTCTTGCCCTGCAGTTACCCCTTCAGCTTTTCCGAGCTCGAGACCTTCAGCATGGCCGGCTTGCAACCCTTCTTCTTTACCTTTGTCGTAACCTTGCTTAAAGCCAGCTTCCTGACCTTGATGTAAGCCTTCTTGATAAGCACCTTGCTTAATCAGTTCAATTTGCTCTTCGGTTAGCGCAAGTGGCTGCTCTTCTTCAGGCTCATCAAAATTCGGCACCCATCCCGGGTCATAGTTGAACGCGGTTTGTTTTGCTTGTTTGGCTTTAGGCTCGCCATAATCAGGCAGCCCCCAACGTTGAGGTTCGATCATCGAATCATCTTCATCAGGACGGATAAATCCACGTTTTCTATCGCCAGCCATGGGTTACCTATTGTGTGTTCGATTAAGAAGTGAGGGTGCTCCGCAATAGGATAATTGCGAAGCAATAGAAATTATAAGAATTCGTCAGCACCGCCAGACAACATGAGCTCACCAGCATCCGCCATTCGACGGGCAATTGCTAAGATTTCTTTCTGAGCGGCTTCTACATCTGCCACTCGTACTGGCGGCATCGCTTCTATATCATCACGCATCATATCAGCAGCACGTTTAGACATGTTCTTGAAGACTTTCTCACGTAACGAGTCATCTGCACCTTTGAGTGCTTTTTGCAACACGTCTTGTGGTACGTCACGCAGCAACTTCTGAATACCTTGGTCGTCCACTTCGACTAAGTTTTCGAAGACAAACATTAGGTCTTGGATTTGCGTCGCCATGTCTTCGTCCTGATCGCGAATTTGTTCCATTAACAAACCTTCGACGTTGTTGTCTAGGTAGTTCATGATCTCCGCTGCTGCTTTCAGGCCGCCAATTTTGGCTGCTTGTGCACCCGCTTGACCCGCGAACTGTTTCTCCATGATTTCGTTCAGCTCTGCCAATGCTGATGGCTGAACTTCTTCAAGGTTGGCAATACGCATCATCAGATCCAAACGCACGCGCTCAGGGAACTGAGACAAAATCTCTGCAGATTGGTCTGCTTCTAAATAAGATAGTACGATAGTTTGAATCTGTGGGTGTTCATTGACGATAATGCTCGCCACTTGGCGTGGGTCCATCCATTTCAAAGAATCCAAGCCTTTTGAGCCCGTACCAAGTAGGATCTGGTCAACTAAGTTGTTGGCTTTGTCTTCACCAAGAGCGGCAACCAGTGCATTACGCATAAAGTCTTCGCTGCCCATACCAATGTTGGTGTATTTCTGGATATCCTCCAAAAACGCACGATGAACAGCAGATACCTTGTCTTGGCTGAGATCCTTCGCGCGAGCCATCGCACTACCAACACGCTGAACCTGTTTTGGTTCTAGGTGACGGATAATGCCAGCTGCATCTTGTTCATTAAGGCTCAGTAGCAAAATTGCCGCTTTTTCTTCGCCAGTAATGGTTGAAACATCCAGCTCTACTGGCATTCCCGCGGCGTTGTCATCTTGAGGTACGATATCGTTAGCCATTGTCATTCATCCAGTTTTTCACTACTTGAGCAGCCAGTTCAGGTTCATTCGCAACCAGAGCGCGAACCGCTTTCAATACATCTTCATCTTTATGAAGGTTTGGCAAATCAATACTTGAGCCAAACTCGAACAGTTCGCTGCTTTCGATGTCACTACCAATCAAGCTAGTTTCACCATCCGCACCAATCGGCAAGCCGTCTGGTCCGTACATTTCGTCTTCATCATCGCTGGTAGGGTTAAGCAATTTCTTCATTGCTGGGCGAACCAGAACCAACACAACCACAATAATCACTAATGCACTTGCGAACCAACGAACCCAATCACTGAAGTTAGGGTGCTCCCAAATTGGTGGTTCTTCTAGCTGCTCAGCCTCTGGCTCAGCAAACTTTACACTCAATACATTCAGTAAATCGCCACGACCTTGATCAAAGCCGACGGTACCAATTAATACTTGGCGAATGGCATTGATTTCAGATTCGGACATTGGGCTATAAGTCACTTCACCCGTATCAGGGTTAACTTGACGACGGTCTTTAATCGCAACAGAAACGGTCTGACGAGCCACCGTTCCGGTCTGCTTTCGCTCGTGGCTGATGGTGGTATCTAGCTCGAAGTTACGCGTGGACTCTTTACGAACTGAACCCTGCCCCATGACAGAACCATCTTTCATTTGAGCCACATCTTGCGGAATTGAGGCATCCGCTGGAGGCTGATTACTCAACGCACCCGGAATACCCGCTACCATGTTACCGTTATTGTAATCTTCGAGTGCGTACTCACTGCGGGTCGCAGGGGTGTTCGGATCAAAGCGTTTGCGAGTTTGTTCAACCGCACTGAAATCCATTTGGATATCAACCTGCGCCGTATAGTTGCCATAACCTAAAATGGGTAATAGTACGGAATCAATTTTTTCGCGCAGCGCTTGCTCTTGGCTGCGTTCTAATTCTTGTTCTTTGCGTCGCGCCGCAGAAGCGGGATCTTGGGAGCCTGAGCTGAGTAAGCGGCCATGCTGATCTGTGACGGTAATTCGAGAAGTTTTCATTCCCGGCACGGCACTCGCTACCATGTCGACAATAGAATCCACTTCTTGCTGCTTAAGGTTCGTGCCTGTCGACAATGTCAAAAATACCGACGCAGACGCTTCCTGGTTATGACGCACAAACACGCTGTGCTTTGGCAGTGCCAATAACACTCGTGCTTTGCGAACTTGCTTCATTTCTTCAATTGCTTGAGCTAATTGGCGCTCTCGACTGAGTTTGAGACGCTCTTGCTCGAGACGTTGTGAAACACCAAAACCCATGTCTTGCAGCAAAATATCATCGCCCGCTTCTGTAGCTTGGTTAACGCCGGAACGAACCATGCCAAGTTTGATCGAGTTGTACTCACTCGATTCAACAGAAACAGTATTGCCATCAAGCTTATAATTGATTTTCTGCTGGTCCAGATAATCCAGAACGGGGATCAATTCTTCGGTCTCATACGCACCAAGTGGGCGCATCTCCGGTTCTTTGACCCAAAAGAACAGCATCACGATCAATGCAACACAGATGGAGATCGACAGCACAAGCACAACCTGACGAAGTAAATCGAGGTCGCCCACTGCCATATCGAATTTTGACGCACTGCGCTCCTCTAGATCTGGATTTTGACTCTCCACATCCACATCGGAACTTGCTACCAGTGCACCATCTGAGCCGCCTTCAGTGACGGTTAAATCTGTAGACTTGTCTGCCACACTTATTACCTAAATTACACTGGCATGTTCATGAGGTCTTTATATGCCTCAACGAGTTTATTGCGAATTTGAACCGTCGCATCAAAAGCGACACTAGACTTGTTACGAGCGATCATAACGTCAGAAAGGGATACATCGGCATCACCACGATCAAAACGGGTTTGTAAATCACCAGATGCTTTTTGAAGTGTGTTCACGTTATTGATGGCTTTAGTTAGGAGATCGTTAAAATCTGCTCCAACTTTCGCCCCACTTGCAGTAGGAGCCGTATTGGTTGCTTCTACCATCATGGCGCGCATTTCTGCCTGAATACCATCAATTTTCATTAGCACCTCTAAGCCAAAAGATTGACTATTAACAAAACTGATTATTGACACAGCAATTAACGTGCCATAAGACATTGGCAATCAATTTACTTACACTTTTTGTCTTATGGCCGTTGTCTGTGTTAATTCGGGATATCTATACCAGCATCACGCATTTTGGCAAGCTTATAGCGCAAGGTTCGAGGGCTTATACCCAGTTTCTCCGCCATTTCTTTGCGTCGACCATTACACTCAACCAAAGTCTCCAAAATAATGGCGTATTCTTGATCGCGCAGCTCGCTGCCTAAGCCTTCTCCACCAGTTACTGGGCGGCTGACACTCTCAGCTTGAGCAACTGGCTTAACATTGGGCACGACCATATCTGCGTTTTGCACCACGTGTTGCAAGCTATTGGCATCTTGCCAATCTACGCCCTCAAGCAAAATGTGCTCTGCATCGATGTCGCCATTTTCACTTAATATCAGCGCTCGTTGAACCACGTTATCCAATTCACGAACATTACCCGGCCAAGGGTATTGCAATAGTTTTTCTAACGCAACGGTCGAGAATTGAGGCACTGGCATGCCCATTTTGCTGCAATGACGCTCAGCAAGATGCTTGGCAAGCGGTGCAATATCGCCTTTACGTTCTTTAAGTGCAGGCCACGCAATTGGGAATACATTCAGGCGGTAATATAAGTCCTCTCTGAAGTTTCCTTCTGACACGTATTGCTTAAGATCACGGTTACTCGTCGCTAACACACGAACATCTAACTTGATGCTTTTGCGACTGCCTAGGCGCTCTACTTCTCGCTCTTGCAAAACACGCAACAACTTCGCTTGCAGGTTCAAGTCCATCTCACTGATTTCATCAAGTAAGATTGTGCCACCTTGCGCTTGTTCAAACTTTCCTGGGCATGCCTGAACAGCACCAGTAAATGCGCCCTTTTCATAGCCAAACAGTGTTGCTTCGAGCATATTGTCAGGAATCGCGGCACAGTTAATTGCGACAAAAGGACCATTTTTACGATTTGACGCGTTGTGAATATAACGCGACATCACTTCTTTACCTGAGCCACTCGGACCTAGCACCATAACATTCGCATCTGTACGCGCCACTTTATCGGCCAACGCGAGTAAGCGCAGACTTTTCTCATCAGCAACGATAGCATCACCGTTGTCATCATTTTTTATCGGTGCATAACGACTGACCATATTTAGCAACACTTCTGGTGCAAATGGTTTCGCCATGTAGTCAATCGCGCCATCTTTCATTGCAGACACGGCATCTTCAATATTGGCGTACGCCGTCATTAGCAATACTGGTAAGTTAGGCCAGTTCTGCTTGATGCTTTTGAGCAGAGCTAAGCCACCCATACCCGCCATTTGCACATCAGAAACGACGATATCAACCGTATTCGATTTCAGCTTTAACAGTGCATCTTCAGCACAGTCCGCTTCCAACCACTCATACCCTGCCAGAGCCAGAGTATCGACTAGGGCTTCACGAAGACCTTCATCGTCTTCTACGATCAGCACTTTGCTTTGCGCCATTATGATTCTCCAGAAATTGTTATTACCAAAAGCCGCTTATTGCGCTTCTGTTTGCACTCGCTCTAGCGGAATGCACATGGTGAAGCAGGCTCCATCACCCTGCTCTGAAATAAGTTCCAATCGACCGTCATGGGCACGGCAAACCATTTGAACAACTGCCAACCCTAATCCAGTTCCTTGAGAACGTGTGGTAAAAAATGGCTCCATGATTTTGGCTTGCAGTTCTTCGGGCACACCCGGTCCGCTGTCTTGCACAGAAATGCGTAACTCACCATTTACCGGGCGGAAAAAAATATCGACTTGCGATTCTTTACCAGACATTTGAATCGCATTCATGACCAGATTACTTAATGCAGATGCAATGGCGTTCGCATTGCCTAGTAGCTCAGTTTGTTCTTCTTCCACTTCTAGGCAGTAATCAATACTGTTGTTTTTTAGCGCGGTTTCGACCATCGGCTGATATTCCGCTACCAACTGGGCAATCGTAAATGGCTTAATGACTTTATTATCACCACCTTTAGCAAAAAGCAGCATATCATTAACCTGCTTTTCCAAATCGTGCAGTCGATCCATTAATTTGGTTTGGAAGCGATCTTTTGTCGCTGGAGGAAGATTTGGCGCTCCCAAATTGGATGCATATAACATAGCGCTCGACAGCGGCGTTCTTACTTGGTGAGCAAGCGACGCAACCATACGCCCTAACGACGATAAGCGCTGTAAATCACTGACACGAGCTTGAAGTAAACGGGTTTCGGTTAAATCGGTAATCAGGATCAATTGACCTGTTGTGGACGCCGAGATGGCGAGTCGAACTTTACGGCCATTACGTAATGAAACTTCGTGGCCATCATCTTCACGTGGGTCAAACACCGCCTGGATAACGTTGAACCATTTTTCGTTAACCAGTGGAATCTCAAGAATTCGGTGCGCTTCTGGATTTGCTTCACGCACTACTCCGTACGTATCGAGCAAAATCACTCCAGCAGGCATCACATCGAGCACCTGTTTGTAGCGCTCAACCTGATTCTCTACGGAATCTAAATGGGATTGATTGGTGTTGTTATCCATTACTGCCTGTCGAAATATCGCCGCTAAAACTAAAATAGCTTGGTAAGCAATTAGCGTACCAAGCTATTCTTTATATTTATCAGGATGTTAAGCTATCGACAATAAGTTGACACTCAGAGATAACGGTTTTGGATGCCAGAAAAACGATGTTAACTAGCACAAGTGATAATTCAGATATCGTCTTAAAACTTCACTTTACCTAGCGCTGTAAGTTGTACTTACGCATTTTTTCCACCAGCGTAGTACGTCGCATACCCAGCATGTCGGCCGCTCTTGCTACAACACCACCCTGCGCTTCTAATGCTTGGCTGATCATATTAACTTCTAAATCAGCCAGCAGCTCTTTCAAATTAACCCCTTCCGGTGGCAGCGCTTGCGGGGCGTTCATGCTGTGATCAAGGTCGTCTTGATCTTCAAAGCTAAAATCTTCAGAGAAGATATCTTGGAATACATCACGCTCTTGCTCTTCCACCGAAACAAATGGATTGCTCTCTGGTTGGAACTCTGGGATGTCACTGTAGCGATATTTGGTTGGTAGATGGTTTACATCCACCAAGCTATTTGGATACAGAATAATCATTCGCTCAACAAGATTAGCCAACTCGCGTACGTTGCCCGGCCAGTTATGCTCCATCAGTGAGTTGATTGCACGAGGTGTAAAGCAGATAGGTTGTCCGCCTTCCGCCTCTAAACGTGTCATCAGTTCTTGCAGCAGCAATGGTATATCTTGTTTGCGCTCTTTCAGCGCTGGCATCTCAATTGGAAACACGTTCAGACGATAGAACAAGTCTTCTCGGAACGTGCCTTCTTCAATCATATTTTCTAGATTACGGTGTGTCGCCGCCACAACTCGAACATTTACCTTGATGGTACTATTGCCACCTACACGTTCAAAGCAGCGTTCTTGCAATACACGAAGCAACTTTACTTGCATCGACATTGGCATATCGCCAATCTCATCAAGAAAGATCGTGCCACCGTTTGCGAGCTCAAATCGACCTTTACGGGCAGTTAACGCACCAGTAAACGCGCCTTTTTCGTGACCAAACAATTCGCTTTCTAGGAGCTCAGGCGGTATTGCACCACAGTTAATAGGTACAAATGCGCCATCGCGGTATGAAGAATGATAGTGGATGTTACGCGCAACAACTTCTTTACCCGTACCGGACTCACCTAAGATCAACACGTTTGCTTCCGTGTTTGATACTTGCTCGATCAGGTGTCGAACTTCTTGAATACCTCTACTTTGACCAACTAAGCTGCGAAAAAGCGTGTTTTTGCGTGCACTAGCAACAACATTCACTCCTTTTCGCCCCAGAAAATCTTTGCAGTGGCGTAACGCTTCACTAAGCTGTGGGTAATTAAGCGGCAGCTCTAGTTCACCAACAAAATTTGGAAGATCATCAACAGGCAAAGGAAAACGGCCCATGACTAGAAGAGGGATGTGGTAAGCGCTGTTTAAATGAGAGATAACCGTACTCGCCGCTTGACCTGCTGGAATATTACCAACAATACAGCACGACCATACGCTAGACCAATCAACATCGCTGAGCTGATCAGAACTGACCGCTTCGCAATTTTCTCCAACAAATTCCAATATATTGCTTAAATTTAAACGACTTGATGCGTCATCATCAATTACAAGCAGCTTTGCCAAACCATGCATAAGTAAGAATGATTGCCTTTATTTTAGGTGCGTTGCGGCCAAACCTTGATTTGCGCAATTGGGTGCTAAAGAAGGCAGAACCACCACACTCAATTTACGATAGACAAAATAGGAAAATCAGCAACAAAAAAGCCATTAGGGCTACTAATGGCTTCTATTTTATTTGAATATAAAAATAAGGCAACCAAGCAATGGAGAGGTGTGAGCTTGATAGAAACTTTGCTACACAACTCGTTGCGCAATTGACAAATATATTCGTCTAGTATCTTAACGCATTGTTTTGACTATTAAATACCAACTTCAGCAGCGGTAAGATTATGAAACTCTGTTGGGATTTGGTCCCAAGCGGACTTGATCTCACGGATAATGTCGATAACGTCGTCGATCAGCTGAGGCTCATTTTGATGGTTAGCAGCAGAAATTTGCGTGATCATAAACTCATACAGTGAATCTAAGTTTGAAGCAATATCACCACCGTCATCCATAGATAGACAGCTGCGTAGCGCGATAATGATGTCTAACGCTTTACCTAAGCGCTCACCTTTTGCTGGAATATTGCCTGCCTGCATGGCTGCTTTACCTTGAATAAGGCGCTCAATCGCACCAGCCATAAGCATTTGAATGACTTTGTGCGGAGAAGCCGCGCTAAGCTGGCTGTCGACTGATACCTTTTTGTATGCTTGCAAAGAACCGCGCATAGTAATCCTCTTTTAAATAAATTTTTTGTACTGCTGAAGTGAACGCTGGCCATAACGAAACTTATGGAGCTCTTTTCCGACCTTTGACGTTTCCGATTGCATCAGCTCGACAATTCTTTTGGTACGAGTTAGCAATGCTTGCCACTCTGCATCCTGCTTAACCAAAGGATTTTGATGAATAATTGGTAACAGGTTTTGCAATAACCGTTCCCTGATATCGACCAAGCGAAGAATTTCTTCAGCATTAAAATCAATTTTTTCTAATTCTTGCGTAATTAGTTGATCTATATCACTAATTTCCATGAGTTCTTTTTGCATTTATTAACCCAACGCACTCATCAAAGCGCCCAACTGGCCCTGCATTTTACCGGTCGCATCTTGCATCGCGGTAAACTTCGCATGAGTACGCTTCTCTAGGCTTTCCATGCGGCGATCTAATGCCGCTTGATCGTCACTCAAACGGTAGTTTTGTTCTGTGAGACTTTTTTCTCGAGTACGAATACTGCCTGTAATACCTGTGATACCGTGAATCGCATCTTCTACTCGTTTAGCAAAACCTGTGTTGCCACCGAAGAACTTTTCTAACTCGTTGAAGTTATTGTTCAACTGGCGGTCTAACATGTCATAGTTGATTTCTAGGGTGCCTTGACGTGTGGTCGTAATGCCAAATTCTGTTAAGGACTTTAGGTTTTCAGGCGCCTTATCGATTCGAGTAGAAAAGACCGATTTTAATCGTGAATCTGCACTGCGTACGGTGCTGTCACCTGACAACGGCCCTTTTTGACCAGTTACCGGATCCACACTCGCCAACGCTTGGGAGGTTTGATAAAACGAGTTATACGCTGCCACAAAGTTTTCGATATCGTTGCGTACACTTTGACGGTCGTACTCGACACCAATTTCAGCAGGCGGTTTATTCGGTTCTGATTTGCCTTTTAGCGTTAAATCAACACCTTCGATCGCATCTTCAATCACATTGTTGTGGCTAGATAGCTTTGCCACTCCATCAAGCAGAACTTCTGAATCTTGCCCTGCTTGTACTTCTGTCATCCCAAGGTATTCTTCAAAAGCAGATTGTGCCTTTGCGATTTTCGCTTCTGCTTCATCAATTTTTTCCAGACGCTCACGTTCTTGAGGATCAAGTTTAGCGCGATGAATTTGCTTAGCTTGCGCTTCGGAAAGTTCACCACGTGCCACTTTTTCGTCTAACGCTTGCTTTTCACTCGCAATTTTTTGCTCGATTTCCGCTTTTTCTTGCTCAAGAAGCTGCTTAGCCTCTTTCGTCGTAACGTAAGAATCGGTTAGGGTGCCCGATGCGGCATTATTCCAGCCTGGTACATCTGGTGCCTTCTCTATTGCCTTTTCGTCGAGTTCGAGCTCAGGTTCTTCATAAGAGTCCAACAAAGTACCTGACGCAGTTTCTGTCCACCCTGGAATTCTGTCTTCAGGGCGTAAACTCGCGCGTCGGTTGGCTTCATCAATGGCTTCTTGACCAGCTTTGGCTGCTTCTGCACCCGCCGCAGAGATTGGCGCTTGCGATGCATCATCTTGTACATCGTCTGCCGCTTTTTGCTCTTCTGGAGGTAGAGGATTGCCGTTTGCATCCAGCTCTTCTGCTGGTTGTTCCGGAAATTTAAGAGGACCTAAGACATCTTCCGCCGCTGAACGAGCTTCTTCAAGCGCGTTGACGCGGTCTTCAAGTGTCTGGTATTCGAAATATTTAAGAGGGTTGCCTTTTTCTGCCTCCACACTGACTCTGATTTGATGATCCTTACCAGAGAGGTTAGAAGCAAGGATAAGGCGTGGACCTTCGACGTCGTTAATAAGAGATGCACGAACGCCAGGGTTATCTTTAGCGCCATTGATGCCACGTACGACATCGATGAGCTTAGATCGGGAACGAACATCGATATTAAAACGCTCATCACCAAGCGAAATCTGCAGCTTACCAGGGCCAAATTTTGCGTCTTCTGGCAATACGTCAGAAGCGACTTTATGGCTCTGAGCAAGCTGCAACACATCGATAGCATATTTGCCAGCGATAGCATCTGTGGTTGCCGTGGCAGATACAATATTGTCATTGGTCGTTTCGACGGTGCGAACGGCAAATGCTTTCTCCTGACGAAAGTTCGCCATGAGATTTTTCATCGTATCCAATGATTCTCTGAGTCGCCCGTAAGCACTGATACTGGCATTAATTGTCGTGCGTTCGTTGTCGATGCGTTGCTGCTTTGGTACGCGTTCGGCATCCACAATTTTGCTGACCATGGAATTAATATCCATGCCGCCAGACATCCCCAAAGGGCCTAAACTCATCAAATCACCTCTAAAAACGACTTACACTTTTTCAGTCAACAACCCGCTGTTGGCTGTGTGCTCAGCTAGGCGACGCAATACCACTAGCATTTCTTCATCAGGAATTTGACGAATCACGTCACCGGTATTGGCTTCATAAATCGTCACCACATCTCGTCCGGATTCTTCATCCACTCGAAATGCGACTCCTTTGTTTATGGACGTTACAAATTCATTCATTTGTGCGACCAATTTTTCACGTTCTTCCTTGTTCAGTTCTTGACGGCTTTCAGCCATCTCGATCGCAGCTTGAACAGAGAAGTCGTATTCGGTGTTTTTCGCTTTTTGCGGCGAAATCTCACCATTTGAATTTGCTGGGCTAGACGTGCCTATATCATTGCCATTTTTATTTGCAAACTTTGTGCCATTTGGCGTGCCGTAAGGCTGGATGTTCGATGCGTAGGAGGATATATCCATTACAATCTCCCTTCTACCTTATGGGCTAACGATAGAATCTATCGCTTTGGTGCCCCAGCACTAAGGTGTTGACCTCAGGCTGGGTTTACCACTTAGCCCAACAAGCTTAGCGCTGCAGATGGAGACTGCTTCGCTTGAGCCAGGATTGAAGTACTTGCTTGCTGAAGAATTTGCGACTTAGTCATCGCAGTGGTTTCCTTCGCGTAATCAGTATCTTTAATACGGCTTTTAGACGCGTTAACGTTCTCGTTAATGTTGTCTAGGTTGCTGATTGCGTGGTTGAAGCGGTTTTGGAAAGCACCGAGTGAAGCTCGTTGGCTGTCTACGGACTTAAGAGCACCGTCGATAACCGCTACTGCTTCTTGAGAGCCAGCTACTGTGGTTACGTCGATGTCTTTCACTGTTACGTCTTTCGGGCCACCAAAGCCGATCTCGTCTGCTAGGTTGCCAGAAAACTCAACATCACCTTCAACTTTTTGAGAAGAAGCAAATACTTGTAGTTTGCCATCTTCGCCAACAGAGGCTTTTACATCATCGTTTTGACCGTTGATGTATGTCGCTAGCTGCTCAATATCATCGCCTTGCTTAGCGCTGATTGATAGCTCTTTCTCTTCACCCTGCTTGTTGGTGTAGCTCATTTTGAACTCTGTTTTCTCACCAACAGTCCAAGATGCGTCTTTACCCTCTTCTGCTGCGTAGCTCTTACCACCCATTGCTGAAGTGTCTGAGCGTAGGTTACCCATAGAAAGCATCACTGCTTCACCTGAGTCCGCACCGATTTGGAAAGACTGAGTACCGTAAGTACCGTTTAGAAGCTTGTTACCACCGAAAGAGGTAGTTTCAGCAATACGGTTTAGCTCGTCGTTTAGCGCTGTTACTTCTTCTTGGATCGCTACACGTTCTGCTTTTGAGTTAGAGCCGTTCGCCGATTGAAGCGAAAGATCACGCATACGTTGTAGGATGTTGGTAGATTCATTCATTGCACCTTCAGCAACCTGTGCAATAGAAATACCGTCGTTTGCGTTTTTCACTGCCATGTCTAGGCCACGGCTTTGTGCATTCAAGCGGTTTGAAATCTGTAGACCTGCAGCATCATCTTTCGCGCTATTGATTTTATAACCCGAAGACAAACGCTCCATTGATTTTTGTTGACCGTCAGCTGCCTGGTTTAGGTAACGCTGTGCAGTCATCGCAGAAACGTTAGTATTAACGTTAATCGCCATAATTGATCTCCTTAAGGCTTTAGTGAATGTACCGTCGTGTCTCTCACCTCACTTAGGTACATCTCATTTCTCTCAGTCCCTTTAACGGCGACCGATGAATATCCTTTAGAAGAAATTTTCAATTTTTTGCGATTATTTTCTTTGGCTTACTGAAATGTGATGAAGCTCTAATGTCGTGATTCGCAGAAATCCTGGGGCCCCAAAAGACAGAAAAAAACCCAGCCGAAGCTGGGTTTACTCGCTCATCTCTCACCACGAGCCAATGAGGTTCTCGTCTTAGGTTTGAAATTAACCTAGCAGACTTAGCGCTGAGTTTGGCGCTTGTTTCGCTTGCGCAAGGATTGAGCTTGACGCTTGCGATAGAATTTGTGATTTGGTCATTGCCGTCGTTTC